>NZ_CFIFWG010000072.1:0-14501 GCF_984466335.1 Roseitalea sp.
GGTCGTGGATGGGGTCGGTGCAGGAAATAGACGGAGGCGATCGCCGCGCGGCTTTCGGCATTAAGGATATTGTGGCCGCGGGCGATCACTTGCATCGGCGCCACCAGGATCGATTTCTCCGGCTCTTCGCCGAAGCGTTCGATGAGGGAGCGGGGAAGCGGCCTTGCGCGTCGCAGGCGTTGATCGTCCGGTGCGCCGGCGTCATCGGCTTGGTCACGGGTCAAGCCGAACACCCGCCAGTCGGCGAAGCCGTGGGTCTCGAGACTCTCGAGCAGTCTGTCGGCGACGACTGCGGCGTCCGCGTAGGAATTGGTGACCAGAAGGGCCCGGCGTCGCCCGCGCAGATACTCTTCGCCCCATTCACGGGCCATGCGCAGCCAGTTCTCCTCGATCAGGTTGAGGTTGTCGCGACGCGCGGACAGGCGGGCGGCCACGCCGCTCAAGGCCCTGCGCCGGTCTGCTTCGCGCAGGCCTGAAATCCGAACCTGCCGTCCCTCCTCGTTGCGCACGCTCACCAGCTCGAAGACAGAGCGCCTGATCGCGTCGAGCTCGGCCTGGGGCTGCAGCAGCACGCCTTTGGCCGGGATTTGCACGTCGAAGCTCGGCGACGCGCAATCCATGGGCTTGCCTGTTTTCGGATTGAATTGACGTTGAGCGCCACCGGCCCAGCTGGTGCCGCTGAGCATCAGCACATGGGGCCCGGCCTGGCCTTCGCTGCTGAGCAGATCATGCAGGTGGGTGAGCAGGTGGCGGCCAACCCCGAGGTGGTTGATGAGGGTCAGCTTGCCGCCCATCGTGTCGCGGCGTTCCTCACTGGGCTCGTCATAGAGCAGCCCGAACACCGCTCCGGCCGGGTTCGATGGCAGCAGCGTGCGGTAGTGGCGGATCAGGTTGCTGGCCTGGCTTAGCAGCTGGGCGTCGTCGATCCCCAGGTCGGTGGCCACGGCTGGTTGGGTCTTCACCAGCCAGTAATAGTGGGACAGGACCAGGTCGGTGACGACGGCCAGTAACAGCGCGAGCGCATTGCCGTGGGGACTCATTGCGGCCTTGTTGCCAGGGTCGCCGGTGGCGTCGAATGCCGCGAGCGGACCGTCAAGGAGACCACAGACCCGTTCAATCAGGACTTCGTAGTAGTCGCTGACCACCATGTCTCGGGCAATGGCCTGAAGGGTCTCGCTGGCGGCCTGGAGGGCAGGGTTGCGGAAGGTCTGCCGCACCTCGTCGGCCTGTTCCTCGGCCTCGTCACGGCTGATGGCCGATCCCAGCGAGAAGCGCGAGATGCCTGCGGCGGCCTTGATGACCTCGAGGAAGTCCTCTTCAAAGTCCGGATCGTCGAAGCTGCGACCGGGGCGGGCGAGGCCCTGTACATCCTGCCGACGTCGCCAGATTTCATAGAGGATGCCGCCGGCGGTGAAGGGCGTGTTTCGGTAGAAATCGGCGAGATGGGCCTGTTCGTTCTGGAGAAGAGCGTAGAGGGTTCCGATCAGACGATAGAATGTGTGGAAGTTGGCCTGCCAGCGCGAGTTCACCTGACTGCGGAACTGGACGCCGCTGCGTTCGCGCAGCGCCTCAGATGATTTGGCGCCGATGGCCGGCGCATAGACGTCGCGCTCGTCGCCCATTATCGGCGAGCGCGGCGCGAAGATGTCGTCGAGGGTCTTTTGGACGGAGTCGACCTCATCGACGATCATCAGGTCGAGGGTGTGCTGGAACAGCTCCGGCAGGGTTAGGTGGTGCGCCGAGGTCCATTTGTCCGGCGTCATGTGGACGAAGGCCTGGGGCGTTAGGGCGATGACCTGAGCGGTAACGGCGCTGCGCTGCTGCTCCTGAGCCGGGCACTGCGCCCACAGGGGGCAGGAGTGCTCTGCGCCGACGTCATCGTCGTCGTCGATCGCCTCATCCTCAGCGAGCTCGGCGTCGCGGCGGCGTTGATAGATCCGGTGGCAGGGCTTTTCCCTGAAGGTGGGGAAAGCGGGCCGTTGGCGCGATCCGCGGACGACGACCGGATCGCGTTGAAAGCCGTCGAGCGGACAGGCGACACTGAAGTTCTCGGCGACGTCGCCGACGGCGGACACCGACCATCCCGAGGAAGACAAACCCTGCTGCCAGTGGATGGAGTTCAGGTGGCGGTCGCGATTGTAGAAGCTTGAGAGCACCGTAGCTTCGACGCCATGCATCCGCAGGCGGGCGACCAGGGTCGCCCCTTGGATGGTGTCGGTGACGAGGATGCCGATGCGCTTGTCCTCGCCGGAGAGGGTCAGGGCCAGGACGATGAGCCACACCAAGGTAGATTTGCCGGAGGACAGCATGCCGAGGATATGCACGGCGCCGTCCAAGGTCAGTGTTTCGCCGTCGAAGAAACCTTCCTTCAGGCCCTCGAGCTTGAGTTTATTGAGACGGTCGCGTAGCCGAAGCGGCGGGAGAGTCGAGGGCCAGTCCGGCCGAGCTTCGCGCGCATCGACTGTTTCGGCGGTGGCCTGCAACTGCGCCAGCGTCAAGGTGATCGGCTCATGCCGGTGCCGGCGCGGGAGGGCATGCTCGGTCGCGGCTGACGCCTCCGGATCGACCGCCGGGATTTGGTAAGCGAGCAGGGTCTCGCCGCGGTTGGTGCGGACCAGCGCGTCGCCGGTGCTGGCCCGCTGCAGGACGCGGGTAATCCAGGGCACCGGGGTTTCCAGATGGGCGGTCAGGACGGCGAGCACGCCCTCGGGTGCGCTGCGCCGCAGGGCCGGGATGCGGCCGTCGATGGCGTAGCAGCGCATGGTTTCGGGCATGAGACCGTGCCGCCGGCAGGCGTCGAGCCAGGCCGAGGCCGACATGTATGGGCCCGCCAGGTGCCGCAGGCCGGTCAGATCACGCAGGAAGGTTGGATCGGCGCCATTCGTCACGACCTTTGGATAACCAAGCAACAGATAAGGAAGGGCGGATACGTCCTCGTCGGGGCAGTGGCGCGCCAGGAAATGAAGGCATAGCTCGGTGAGCCCGAGTGTACGGTCCTCTGTGGCGGGGAGGTTGCGCGCGGCGGGGTCGGTGCTGCGAAGCGCCTTGCGGTAAGCCGAGAGGAAGGCGCGATCCGTCCTCATGGCGTCAGTTCTTCGAGAAGATCGGATACGGTAGAGAGGGCAATGGCCGGGCGGCCGTTGGCCGCGCGCAGAGCCTCGAATCGAGCTTCAAAGCGAGGGTCCATCTCGACGATGTAGTCGGGGATGACCAGGTAGCAGTGGTGGTCGGCCTCGAAGGTCTTGAAGCCAGTGAAGCGGTTGGCGAGACGCGCCGGCGAGATATAATCCTTAACGTCGATGGCGAGTTGTCGGCGGCCGTCCGGCGCGACCGCCACAAGGTCGACCCGATCCAGGGCCGGCCATAGTTTCGTCTTCCAGCCCAGGGCATCCAGCCCGCTTTTGAGCGCGAGTTCCGCCAGGCCCGGAAGCACCCAGAAGGTGCGGAAGGCACGCTTCAAATAGAGCATCCCGGGGCGGTACTTGAGCGTTGCGTGAATGCCTTCGCGGGCTTTGCGGATTGCCTCAGGTTGGCGACACTCGGTGTGGAAGGCGCGACCGTCGCGCCGCAGGATCGTCTTGCTGACCGTGCAGATCGGCAGCTCGCCGTTGATCGCGAAGCTTTCGGGAACTCGGTCATAGAAGGCCTCAACGATTTCGTCCGACCGTTCGAGGGTTGCGAGCAGCGGATCCATGAGGATCGCTGCGGACCAGCTCGTCATGACCACGTTTTCGATGACGGTCTTCCGCCAGGTCCGGTAGAGTTCCTCACCATCCACCCGGTCGCGGCAGAGGCTGACCAGCATCTCGTAGCCGAGGTTCTCGTCGATCTCGGATTCGGGATCCCCTCCGGGTAGGGCCAAGGCGCGGCACGCAGTGCTCGCCTCACCGGATTCGACCAACCGTACGGCGAAATAGTCGCCGCCGACATCCCAGCTGATATCCGGGAGCCAGCGGAGAAGAGGTTCCTGGGCGCGGCGCATCAGGCCGTGAAGATCTGTAGGCCAGACGTCGTGTCCGTCCGTGAGGTTGCGGGCAGCCCCCAGATCGAACACCCGTCGGACAGACGGTGGATAGGGCGCTTTCAGCCACCCTTCGGCGTCGAGCCTGGCCTGGATTTGGACGAGAGCACTGGCGATGAGGGTGACCATCTCGCGAACGCCGTGGGCGGGCGCCTGGGGCCCCTCAAGTTGCGCAAGTTTGGCCAGGACGTCCGGCGCCACGCCCTGTGGGTCCGCAAGATAGCGGTAAAGGGTGGCGCGACCGATGCCGAGTTGTTCGGCGGCGGCCGTCTTCCAGCGGCGGCCATAGCCGAGCTTCTCCGAGAAGAGGGCTTGGGCGCGCTGGGGGAAGGGCGGCGTATCGATCAACGAATCATTTCCGTGGAGCAGATGAAACGATAATGTATTAAGTGTCTCATCGCAAGCGAATTGAACGCTTTGGGAAATCGGTGTTCGGAGTTGCCTTGAAGATTGTCAGAAAATCGTATATATTTCTGACAGGAGGATAGCCATGCAGCGCTTGACCGGCCAGATTCTTGAACACGCGAAGCGGCTGCCGGAGGGTACGCCCGTTGCGGCTAAGAGCTTGCTTCACCTTGGTAATCGGGCCGCGGTGGATCAGGCCCTGTCGCGCTTGGCCAAGCGGGAGCAACTGATCCGGGCCGGACGTGGCGTCTACCTGCTGCCGGTCACGAACCGGTTTGGCACCAGAGCGCCGTCAGTGGAGCAAGCTGTCGAGGCGATCGCCGCCCAGCGTGGCGAGGTTATCGTCTCGAGCGGTGCGGCCGCTGCCAACAGTCTCGGGCTAACGACGCAGGTGCCGGTCCGGTCTGTCTATCTGACGTCGGGGCGCACCCGGAAGATGAGCCTCGGCAAACAGATCGTCGAGCTCCGCCACGCGCCGCGCTGGCAACTCACAATGGCCCACCGGCCGGCGGGACAGGCGGTGCGAGCGCTGGCCTGGCTCGGACCGGAGAAGGCCGAGTCCGCTCTCCAGACCCTGAAGCGTAAGCTTCCGCCTGCCGCGTTCAGCGAACTGGTGGCAGCGGCCCCTCAGCTTCCGACCTGGCTCGCGCGCAGCGTGGGGAGGGTCGCGCATGGCTGACGCCTTCGTCCTCCTTCCGGCCGAGGACCGCCGGGAAGCCTTGAGCGTCGCTGCCGACCGCTCCGGCCGACCGGCGCACCTGCTGGAGAAGGATGTGTGGGTGGTGTGGGCGCTTGCGACGCTCTACGGCTCGCCGCTCGGCGAACATCTAGTCTTCAAGGGCGGCACTTCGCTGTCGAAGGCCTACGGCGTTATCCGGCGGTTTTCCGAGGACGTGGACCTGACCTACGACATTCGCGCGCTCGCGCCCGATCTCATCGGGGACAACGACGAAGCATTGCCGAAGACGCGGAGCGAGGAAAAGCGCTGGACGAGTGAGGTGCGCAAGCGCCTTCCGGAATGGGTGGCGGGGGCTGTTCAACCTGTCATCGCCGAAGCCCTGGCGGACGAAACCTTGTCTGCCGCGATTCGGGTCGATGGCGAGAAGCTCTTTATCGACTATGAGGCGACGACGGCGGGCTCGGGTTATGTGGCTCCGAGTGTGATGCTCGAATTCGGCGCTCGCTCGACCGGCGAGCCGGCGAGCCTGCGCGATGTTACCTGTGATGCGGCGGGATTGGTGGATGGCGTGGTCTTTCCAAGCGCCCCGCCTCGGGTCATGCATGCCGAGCGGACTTTTTGGGAGAAGGCGACTGCGATCCATGTCTTCTGCCTGCAGGAACGGCTCCGCGGGGATCGCTTCGCGCGGCACTGGCATGACGTCGTGCGTCTCGATGAAGCCGACTTTTCGAATGCTGCATTCGCAGATCGTGAATTGGCCAACGCCGTGGCCCGACACAAGGCGATGTTCTTTGCCGAGAAGGCTGCCGACCGAACTCAGATCGACTACGCGGCGGCGGTGAATGGCGGTTTGCAGCTCGTTCCTGCCGGCGAAGCTGCGGCAGCTCTTGCAGAAGATTACGTGCGGATGGTTGACGATGGGCTTCTCCTCGAGGAAGCCGAGCCGTTCGAGACGCTGATGGAGCGATGTTCGAGTTTGGCCGACCGTGCAAATCGAGCGGCGCAACACGCTCAAGAAGAGTAAAACGAAAGGGCACGCGAATGCTAAACCGGGGGTCGGAATGGCGCCGGTGGGAGCCGCATATGCGCGTCTCGTGCGTCGGTTTGCCGAGCTTACCGGTCGGTCCGATGCGTTGAAGACACCAAGCGTTCAGGCAAAGCTGACGGTAGCTCTTAACGTAACGCAAAACGGTCCGCAGAGCGTCGACTGCTTAGCCCTTAGATTTTTTCGGCATATCTTTCCATTTTCAGAACAGAAATAAAGAGTTCTGAACAGAAGTTTCGGTTCAGGTGTATATGTGTGGGTAGATCAACGGGATCCGGAGGGATGTTTGTCGGGGCCATTGGAAAAGACGATACGAAGACTGTTCGCGCTATCCGGAAACGTATGCGCGTTCCCCGGTTGCTCGTTACCGATCGTCGAAGATGGGGGAACCGTTACCGGAGAGATCTGTCACATTCGGGCGCAAAGCAGGGGCGGCCCACGGTTCGATGAGACTCAGTCGGAAGCGGATCGGCACACCTTCGACAACCTGATCCTGTTGTGCCGCCGACATCACAAGATCGTCGATGCGGAGCCGGGTCTCTATTCCGTCGACGCGTTGCAGGAAATCAAGGCCATCCAGGAGGCGCAACTTGGTCGGCCGGAGCAGGCTACGGATGCCTTCTACGCCAAGATATTGCTCAATGCAGCACGACGCCTCGAGGTGAATAACAACAGCGGGAATGTCGTTGTCGATAGTCCGGGCGCCATTGTGGGCAGCACCGTCCATGTGAAGACAGCGCGCCGCAATGTCGAAATCGCGGCCCCCGCCGGCACCATTGGGGCCGATCAGGATGCGAGCCGATATGTGCAGCACCTTATTAAGCGTTACAACGGGTTTGCATCTAAGGAGCCGAGCCGCGCTCGGAAATTCAGCTATGGAGCGATTTCCAAGAATATCGAGCACAAGTTCGGAGCACAATGGAAGCTGCTTTCAATGGAGGATTTCGACGATCTGTGTGGGTATCTCCAAGGGCGGATCAAAAAGACTCGCCAAGCCAAGTTGAACGCCGCCAAGGGATGGCCATCCTTCTCAAGCTTCGAGGGGTTCACGCAGGGGAAGAGCCGGTAAACGTGACGGGTTGAGTCAGATCGCGCTTCAGCCGGCTTTTACGAAACGATGGGCGTACAGATTACGTCGATCTGTCAATGACTTATGCCGCCCCTTGAAACAGCAATTCAAGATCGCTGCGTGCCCTAGATTTGATCTTCAGCAGGCTGATGGCGCAGCGCCTGCGGACTTTCTCTCAAGCCTGGAATTGAGTACGAGTTGATGATTAGGCCGGAAGGATTGATGCCGCGACGCACACTCCATTTATAGTTTGTTTTCAAGAGCGCTATTTTCTGACGGCATTTCTGACGGTACGCGTAAATTGCCGCACCAAGAAACTAATGAAAATCAATAGGGTAGGGACCTAGGAAACCAGCGAGTGAATGATTCCGAAGCGCCGAGGACGATCGGTGGCGTTCGCCAGTGGAGGCCCGGTCCGGTGTGAGAACCGGTTTCGCATCGGCAATTGCCGCCAAACAAGCACTTGGAGCGATTCAGCGATTTGAGCGCTTGAGCGAAAAGCGAAAGCGCTCCAGCAGGCGGCGGGTCAGCCGCCGCCGAAAATGCCGCCCTGCTGCGAAATCTGGATGGCCGCCGGCCCCAGGATCACACCGAACAGAACCGGCAGGAAGAAAACGATCATCGGCACGGTCAGCTTCGGTGGCAGGGCAGCGGCCTTCTTTTCGGCCTCGGTCATGCGCTGCTCGCGGCTTTCATTGGCCAGCACACGCAATGCCGCGCCGACGGGCGTTCCATAGCGCTCGGCCTGGATCAGCGCCTGGGAGACGGCCCGCACCGAATCAAGCCCGGTTCGGGCGGCGATGTTCTCATAGGCCTGACGACGCTCGCTGAGATAGGACAGTTCGGCGCCGACCAGGACCAGCTCCTCGGCAAGCGGAACCGACTGGGTGCCGATCTCCTCGGAAACGCGCTTGAACGCCGCCTCGACGGACATGCCCGATTCCACGCAGATCAGCATCAGATCGAGCGCGTCCGGCCATGCCTTGCGGATCGAGTCGCCGCGTTTGCCGGCAAGGTTGCTGACATAAAGGTTGGGCGCGTAAAAGCCCGCATAGGCCGCGCCGATGCACATGAACCAGCGCATCATCGCCGAGTGCCCGGTGAAATTGTCCAGGCCGAAAACGTAGAACGCCGCCACCAGGAAGAAGGCGATCGGCAGCATGAAGCGCGCGAACAAGAACAGGTTCAGCGGCTGCTGACCGCGGAACCCGGCCATGCGCAGCTTCCTGACGGTGGCGTCGTCGGCCAGCGCCTTGCGCAGGTCGAGCCGGTCGACAAAGCCCTTGATGCCCGCATATCTGGTCTCGTCGACGCGCAGCGAGCCGCGCCCGGACTGCTTTTCGCTGGCCATGCGCGCGCGCTCGCGCGCCCTGATCTCGTCGCGCTCGGTGGCGACCAGGCGCATGCGGGTCTTGAGTTGGCTGCCGCCCATGGCCGAGGTCAGAAGCGTCATGATGGTCGCGAACACGGCAACCGAAACGAGCACGGCGAAGACGAACTGCGGCGATGTGGCCGTCTCAACGATCGTCTCAATCATCGGCGCGCCTCACACTTCGAAATTGATCATCTGGCGCATGACGAGGACGCCGATCGACATCCACAACAGCGACACGCCGATGATGAACAGCCCGGTGTTGGTGGTGAACAGCAACATGATGTATTCAGGGCTCGTCAGATAGACCAGGAACGCAACGACCGGCGGCAGCGCGCCGATGATGGCCGCCGAGGCCTTGGCCTCCATCGACATGGCGGCGACCTTGTTCTTCATCTGCTTGCGGGCGCGCAGCACCCTTGAGAGATTGCCCAGCGCCTCGGAAAGGTTGCCGCCCGCCTGCTGCTGAATCTGGATGACGATGGCGAAGAAGTTCGCCTCGGCGATCGGCATGTGGTTGTACATGCGCAGGCACGCTTCAGGCGTGGGCACGCCGAGCTGCTGGGCCTGGACGATGCGCCCGAACTCGGCGCGCACCGGCTCCTTGGCCTCGTTGGCGATCAGGCGGATGCCGTCATTGAGCGGCAGGCCCGACTTGATGGCGCGCACGATCACATCGATCGCGTTGGGGAACTCGTCGAGAAACTGCTTCATGCGGCGCTTGCGCAGGAACGCCACGACCCAGCGGGGAAGACCGAAGGCGCCGGCAAAGAACAGGGCCGGAACGGCCAGCATGCCCATGCCGGCCACGAACCCGATCGCCGCCAGCGCAAGGCCCGCGCCCGCCGACATGGCGTAGAAGGCGCGCATGTCCATTTCCAGGCCGGCTTGCTTGATCTGCATCTTGAGCGGCGGCTTGGTGATGTGCTTTTCGCGGTCCTTGTTGCGCTTTTCTAGGTCATCGAGCGACTGGCTGACCTGCTTGCGGCGGCGCTGGCTTTCGTTCGGCCGCTCGGCCGCGGCGACATGGGCGGCGCGCGCCCCGCGCGCCGTCTTGACGGCGGCCAGGCGCTTGCCGGCCTTTTCCTCCCGTTCGAGACGGTTGAAGAAGAGCGCATAAAGAATGCCGCCCACGCCCAGCGCGGCGAGCGCGAAGATGGCGATCACGTTGATCGGAACGCCCAGAACGGTCATGGCCGCCCCCTGATGCGATCGTCATCGGACATTCTATCCCTGCCTAGCCCTGCACCGTTTCCATGGCATCCACGGCGGAAGCCAGCCGCTGCTCCTCGCCATAGTAGCGCGCCCGGTCCCACATCGCCGGGCGGCCGATGCCCGTCGAACGGTGCGCGCCGACGATCCTGCCGCCCGCATCTTCGCCCTGGATGTCGTAGAGCATCAGGTCCTGGGTGATGATGACGTCGCCTTCCATGCCGATCACCTCCGTGATGTGGGTGATCCGGCGCGAACCGTCGCGCAGGCGCGCCGCCTGCACGATCACGTCGACCGAACCGACGATGATCTCGCGCACGGTCCGCTGCGGCAGCGAAAAGCCGCCCATGGCGATCATGGATTCGATGCGCGACAGGCACTCGCGCGGCGAGTTGGCGTGGATCGTGCCCATGGAGCCGTCATGGCCGGTGTTCATGGCTTGCAGCAGGTCGAACACTTCCGGGCCGCGCACCTCGCCGACGATGATCCGCTCGGGCCGCATGCGCAGACAGTTCTTGACCAGGTCGCGCATGGTGATCTGGCCCTCGCCCTCAAGGTTGGGCGGGCGCGTCTCAAGCCGGACCACATGCGGCTGCTGGAGTTGCAGTTCCGCCGAGTCCTCGCAGGTGATGACGCGCTCGTCGGCATCGATGTAGCGCGTCAGGCAATTGAGCAGCGTCGTCTTGCCGGAGCCCGTCCCCCCGGAGATGACGACGTTGCAGCGCACGCGCCCGATGATCTGAAGAAGGGTTGCGCCCTCCGGCGAGATCGAGCCGAAATTGACGAGCTGATCGAGCGTCAGCTTGTCCTTCTTGAACTTGCGGATGGTCAGCGCGGTGCCGTCGATGGCCAGCGGCGGCGCGATCACGTTGACGCGGCTGCCGTCGGCCAGGCGCGCATCGCAGATCGGGCTGGATTCGTCGACGCGCCGGCCGACCTGGCTGACGATGCGCTGGCACACCGACAAGAGCTGCTGGGCGTCGCGAAACTTGATGTCGGCCGCCTCGACCTTGCCGTTCACCTCGATATAGGCCTTGTCGGGACCGTTGATCATGATGTCGGCAATGTCGTCGCGCGCCAGCAACGGTTCCAGCGGACCGTAGCCGAGCACGTCGTTGCAGATGTCCTCAAGCAACTCTTCCTGCTCGGCGATCGACATCGCGTAGTTCTTGATGGCGATGATGTCGTTGACGATGTCGCGGATCTCCTCGCGCGCCGAATCGGCGTCGAGCTTGGCAAGCTGCGACAGGTCGATCGTCTCGATCAGCGCCGAGAAGACCTGCGTCTTGGTGTCGTAATAGGACTCGTTGCGCTGCGACATGGGCCGCGCCGGCGCGGCCGGTTGCGGCGGCGGAGCCGGTGCCTCGACCGGCCTGGGAGCGCTCGCGGCCGGCGCGGCGTCCGCCTGGGGCGCGGGCGCGGGCGCGGGCGTCTCGACGGGCGCCGGGCCTTGATCGCCGCCGAACGCGTGGCCGGGCGTTGACGATGTGCCTCGCTTGCCGAACATGTGCTGCCCCTGTCCCTAACCCTTCTTCAGGCGTGCGAGCAGGCCCTGCAGTCCGGGTTTGTGTTTCGGCGCGACCGTCGTCCGGCCGGTGACGATATGCGCAAGCTCGCCGAGCGTGGCCACGATCGGGCTGCCGGCTTCGGTCTCGGCGAGCATGCGGCCCGAATTGGCGGCATTGCCGAAGAGCTGCGGGTCGAACGGGATGACCGCCGCGGGGTCCAGGTCGAGAGGATCGACGAAATCGCCGACCGAAATCTCCGGCCGCTTGGGCACGCCGACCTGGTTGACGACCAGACGCGGCGGGGAATCGTTGGGGCGCAGCGCGCGAAGCGTGTCGATCAGGTTCTTGGTGTTGCGCAGATTGGCAAGCTCGGGCGCGGCGACGACGACCACATCGTCGGCCTGGCTCAGCGTCGCCCTGGTCCAGCCAGTCCATGCATGCGGCACGTCCAGGACCACGGCGGGCGCGGTGCGCTGGGCGATGTCGACCAGATTGGAGAAGGCGTTGGCGTCGAAGTCATAGGAGCGGTCGAGCGTCGAGGGAGCCGCGAGCAGGGCCAGATGGTCGGCGCAGTTGGCCAGCAGGCGATCGAGGTAGACCTCGTCGAGCCGCTCGGGCGAGAACACCGCCTCGGCGATTCCCTGCGCCGGGTCCTGGTCGAAATTGATGTTGGCCGTGCCGAACGGCAGGTCCATGTCCACGACCACGACCTCGTTCCGGAACAGGGTCGCGATCGCCCAGGCCACATTGTGCGCGATGGTCGAGGCGCCGACGCCGCCCTTGGCGCCCATGAAAGCGACCGCGCGCCCCAAAGGGTCGGCCTCCGGATCGACGAACAGTGTCGAGATGGTGTTCATCAGATCGGCGATGGTGACCGGGGCGACCATATATTCGGAAATGCCGGTGCGGATCAGTTCGCGGTAGAGGGAAACGTCGTTGTGATGGCCTATGATGACGACCCGGCTGGTCGGATCGCAGACCTCGGCGAGCTCGTTCAGGAGCACCATCAGCTCTTCGGGCCCGCATGTGGCTTCAAGAAAGATCAGGTTGGGCGTCGGCGCGCTCTGGTAGAACTCGACCGCCGCGCCGATCCCGCCCATGTAGACGCGGGTCTGGGCCTTGGCCATGCGCCGGTCCTCGGACATGAGCTCGATGGTCGAGGCGATCGCCTGCGTCTCGCAGAAGGCCTGGATGGAAATGCGCGGCACCGGCCTTACATCACGCAGCGAGGCGACCTCGTCGTGCGAGGGGCCGGCCGGCAGGGCGTCGAAATCTTGTTTCAGAGCGGTATCGGACATGTCACTTGCTTCCGCTTCGGTTTCAGGGCCGGCCGGCCGGCGCGGCCGCTGCGTTAGTATTCGACCTCGGACGCCTTGGCCGGTGGTCCGTCCTGATAGGTGCCGATGACGACGCCGCGCTGGATCGCATCGATCTGCGACATGGCGCGCGGACCGAGAAGATCGCCCGGGTTTTCGATCTGCGCGGCGACATTGTTCTGAAGCGAGCAGCCATAGTCGCTGTGGTGCCGGTTGAGCCTGGTGTCGATCAGGTTCCCGGTCCATTGCCCGCACGCGTGCGGCACGGAAGCGGCGATGCCCCGGTAGGACAGGCGCACGGGGGCGGCGCTGCCGTGCGCGGCCGCGTCATAGTGCTGGATCGAGACGTCGCCGCCGCTGGCGCCGCCGCGCTCGACGGCGCGCAGAATGTCGCCGCGCACGCGCTTGGCGGCGTGTTCGTTGGCCGAACCGACGGGCAGGAGCACGTGCAGGACGCCAGTGCCGGCATCGTCGAAGGCGCGGGCAAAGGCGGTGATGTTGCTCATGGTGGCCGCGTTCAGCGTCCGCGCGCCGGATGCGACGGGCACGTCCAGCGCCTGCTCCTTTTCGGACACGATGATCGGATGATTGGTGCGGTAGTCGTCGGCGACGGAGCCGACGGCTATCGGGTCGGTCGAGACGCATCCGGCCATAAGGCCGCCCGCGAGCAGAAGACCGGTCATCGTCTTGAACGTGTTGGCTGACATGGCGCTCTGAACTCCGGTCACTTGTAGATGAAGCCGATGGCGCCGTGGTAGCGGCCGGGCGGCAGCTGTTCGCTCCGGCCGCCATAGATCCGGTTGACATGACCGAGCAGCACGCCCTGCGCGTCGGTGGGCGGATTGAAGTTGTCGGTGGGTCTGGCCAGCCTGGCCGGGGCGACCGGCCGGGCCAGATAGGGGGTGACGACGATCACCAGTTCGCTCTCGTTGCGGACATAGTCCTGGCTGCGGAACAGCGCGCCCAGGACGGGCACGCGGGACAGGCCCGGAAAGCCCGAGACGACCTGGCGCACTTCGTCGCGCAGCAGGCCGGCGATCATCATCGAGCCGCCCGAGGGCAACTCGACGGTGGTGTCGGCCAGCCGCTTGCGCAGCGACAGGACGCTGACGTTTCCGGCAAGGCCCGGAACGGAGCCTTCGGACGTCGGCTCGGACACCGAGGTGCGCACCCGCAGGCTGATCCGGCCCGGCGACAGCACGACGGGCGTGAATTCGAGGCCGACGCCATAATCGATCTGGCGGTAATTGACGACCACCTGCCCGTTATCGTCGATCGACGAGCCGTTGACGATGTTGTATTCGCCGCCGGCCCGGAAGATCGCCTTCTCGCCGGAGACGGCGGTCAAGGTCGGCTCGGCCAGCGTCTTCATCACGCCGGCCTCCTCCATGGCGCGGAACTGCGCCGAAAGGTTGAGATTGCTGAAATTGCCGCCAAGGGACAGCCCGTTCGCATTGGTGATGCGCTTGCCGTGGGCGCCGAAACTGCCTTCGTTGACGACGCCGAACGTGATCCCGGCGGCGCCGGTGTCGCCGCTGACCGACACACTCGTGCCGAGTTGCTTCATGACCGAACGCTGGATTTCGGCCACGGTGACCTTCAGCATCACCTGGTCGCCGCCGGTGATTTCGAGCAGGTTGACGATCTGGCTGTTGCCGATCCGGCCGAAGAAGAAGTTCGTCTCCCGGCTGGTGGCGTCACCGCCCTTGACGAAGATCTCCGCCAGCTTGGCCGCCTTGGCCGCGTCCTGCGGCGTCAGCACGGAGCCGGTCAGGACGATGTTGTCGTTGATGATCTCGGTCTTGATGTCGGAGCCCGCGATGAAGCGGGCCAGATACCGGTCGAGGCCGGCCACGTCGCGCTCGACCCGCCGA
>NZ_CFIFWG010000073.1:0-1495 GCF_984466335.1 Roseitalea sp.
GATATTGGCCCGCTCGATCTGATCGACGGTGCGCTCGTCGATCATCTCGCCGGCGGGCGTGTATTCGTTGCCCAGCGCGGTGATCGCCAGCGCGCGCCTGGTCGCCTCGCGCGTCAGCGCCTCGCGCAGCGGCGTGCCCGGATTGACGAAGCTGGCGCCTGGAATGTGCAGGCCCATGATCTCCATCAGCATCTGGTTGGAGTTGGCGGTGCCGTAGAAGGTGCAGGTGCCGGGGCCGTGATAGGAGGCGCTTTCGGCTTCCAGCAGTTCGGCGCGGCCGATCTTGCCTTCCGCGTATAACTGGCGCTGCCTTGCCTTTTCGTCGTTCGGCATGCCCGAGGTCATGGGACCGGCCGGGATGAACACGGCCGGCAGATGGCCGAAGGTCATCGCCGCGATGAGAAGGCCCGGCACGATCTTGTCGCAGACGCCGAGATAAACGGCCGCATCGAACATGTCGTGCGACAGGCCGACGCCGGCGGCCAGCGCGATCACGTCGCGCGAAAAAAGCGACAGTTCCATGCCCGCCTGGCCTTGCGTGACGCCGTCGCACATGGCCGGCACCCCGCCGGCGACCTGGGCCACCGCGCCTGTCTCGCGCGCGGCGTCCTTGATCACCTGCGGGAACGTCTCGAAGGGCTGGTGTGCCGACAGCATGTCGTTATAGGCGGTGATGATGCCGAGATTGGCGACCACGTCGCCCTTCAGGTTCGCCTTGTCCGAGGTGCCGCAGGCGGCAAAGCCGTGGGCGAGGTTGCCGCACGACAGCTTCGTGCGCTTGGGCCCTTCGCCGGCGCGGGCGGCGAGCCGTTCAAGGTAGAGTTCGCGGGCCGGTTTCGAGCGCTCCTTCATGCGTGCGGTCACGGCTGCGATGGTGGAATGGACGTCGTAGGCGGTCATCATGTGTCTCCGTAGAGGTGTTGGAGCAGTTTAGCGGCGGCCTATGGCGCCCAGAAGACATGGACGGGCGCTGCCGTTTGGCGCAGCACCGCGCGCACGGGCATGGCGTTGACGTCGGTGCCGGCGAGCGCCGCGTCCAGCACGGCGCGCTTTTCGGCGCCTTCGATATGCAGCGCGACGAAGCGCGCATCGAGAATCGGCCCCAGCGTCAGCGTCAGCCGCGGCTCGACCGCGTCCTGGGCATAGATGGCGATCACTTTCTTGTCGCCCGCCGGGTCCAGCGCCTCCTTCAGCGTGTCGCCGCCCGGAAAGAAGGAGGCGGTGTGGCCGTCCGTGCCCATGCCGAGCACGCAGGCATCGAGCCGGTGGCCGTCCTGCTCGAAGGCGGCCTGCGACAGCCGCGCGCATTGGGCCGGCGTGTGCGCGTCGACGACATAGGGCACAAAGCGCGCGCGCGCGGCGCGGCCTTGCAGCAGGTGGCGGCGGACAAGGCCCGCATTGGCGCGCCCATGTTCGGGCGGCACCAGCCGCTCGTCGACGAGCAGCACCATGACCGAGCCCCAGTCGAGGTCGGCCTGTGACAGCACGTCGAACA
>NZ_CFIFWG010000073.1:1505-5354 GCF_984466335.1 Roseitalea sp.
GGGCGTCGAGCCGCCGGAGACGGCAAGCGTCGCATGGCCGCGCGTGGCGATGCCGCCTGCCAGCTTGGCGGCGATGCCGGACGCCAGCGCCTCGGCCAGTCGGGCGCGGTCGGCATAATCGTGCCGGCGGATGTCGGCCATGGGCTCAGACGGTGTCATGCCAGGTGCGTCCGTCCCGTTCGATCAGCGCGATCGAGGCCGACGGCCCCCAGGTGCCGGCCGTGTATTGCTGGCACGACTGGCCCGTTTCCTCCCATGCCGAAAGGATCGGGTCGATCCAGCGCCAGGCCGCTTCGACCTCGTCGCGGCGCATGAAAAGGGTCTGGTTGCCGCGGATGACGTCCATGATCAGCCGCTCATAGGCGTCCGGATTGCGCACGTCGAAGGCGGCGGCGAAGCTCATGTCGAGCGGCACGTGGCGCAGGCGCATGCCGCCGGGGCCGGGGTCCTTGATCATGATCCATTGCTTGACGCCCTCGTCGGGTTGCAGGCGAATGACGAGGTTGTTGGCCGACATGCGCCCCGCGCCTGCCCCGAAGATGGAATGCGGCACCGGCTTGAAGGCGATGACGATCTCGGAGACCCGCGCCGTCATCCGCTTGCCCGTGCGCAGGTAGAACGGCACGCCGGCCCAGCGCCAGTTGCCGATCTCGGCCTTGAGCGCGACAAAGGTTTCCGTGTTGCTCCGGCCGTCGTCGAGTTCGTCGAGATAGCCGGGAACCGGGCCGCCGGCCGATGCGCCGGCCCCGTACTGGCCGCGCACGGTCAGCGTCTCGACATTGCCTTGGTCGATGGGTTCGAGCGCGCGCAGGACCTTGAGCTTCTCGTCGCGCACCGCATTGGCGTCCATCGACGATGGCGGCTCCATGGCGACAAGGCACAGAAGCTGGAGCAGGTGGTTCTGGACCATGTCGCGCAGCGCGCCGGCCTTGTCGTAATAGCCGGCCCGGCCCTCCACGCCCACCTGCTCGGCCACCGTGATCTGCACATGGTCGATATGGGCCGAGTTCCAGAGCGGCTCGTAAAGCGCGTTGGCAAAGCGCAGCGCCATCAGGTTCTGCACCGTCTCCTTGCCCAGATAATGGTCGATGCGGAACGTCTGGTATTCGTCGATGACGCCGCCCAGCGTATCGTTGAGCGCGCGTGCCGACCGAAGGTCGCGGCCGATCGGCTTTTCGACGATGATCCGCGTTTGCGGCGTGATCAGGCCATTGTCGCGCAGCCGCGTGGCGATGTCGCCGAACAGCGACGGGCCGACCGCCAGATAGCAGGCGCGCTTTCTTGCCTGATCGTCGCCGACGAGCGCCTTCAGCCTGTCCCAGCCGCGCGTCGACCGCACATCGACGGAGGCATAGTCGAGCCTGGCCAGGAACCGCTCCACTTGCGCGGCGTCCAGTTCGTCCTTGACGTGGGTCTTGAGCGCGGCGTGGGCGAAGCGGCGATATTCGTTTGCCGACATGTCCGCGCGCGAGGCGCCGAAGATGCGCGTCGGCTCGGTCATCTGGCCGTCCTTCTGGCGATGGTAGAGCGCGGGCAGGAGCTTGCGCTCGGCCAGGTCGCCCGTGCCGCCGAAGATGATGCAGTCAAACGGGTCGACGGGAATGATCTGGCTCGACATCGGGGCGATCCGGTTGCAGGGCAATGTCGCGGACAGCATAATCTAATCGATTTAGAATTGCCAGAGCCCAGATCGGCCGGCGCCTTGACCTGCGCCCTCGGCGGGAGCGGGCGGGCAGGCGGGGTCATCGGCGCGGCGCGGCAGCCCGATGGCGTGCGCCGCGTCCAACGCGGTGGGGGGCTTGATGGGGCGTCAGCCGGCCATGTCGACGACCACCCGGCCGCGCACCTTGCCGTCGACAATGGCATGGGCCGTGTCGATCACCTCGTCGAAGCGGATCGTCCGCGACAGCGCGTCGAGCCTGGCGGGATCGAGATCCTCGACGAGCCGGGCCCAGGCGCGCTCGCGCAGCGCCCTTGGCGCCATCACCGAATCGATGCCGACAAGCGAGACCCCGCGCAGGATGAAGGGCGCGACCGTGGCGGGCAGGTCCATGCCCTGGGCCAGACCGCAGGCGGCGATGGCGCCCGTCCGCATGGTTTGGGCCAGAACGTTGGCCAGTGTCACCGAGCCGACCGCATCGATGCCGCACGCCCAGCGCTCCTTGCCGAGCGGGCCGCCGGGCTCGGACAGTTCGGCCCGGTCGATGATCTCGGACGCGCCCAGCCCGGTCAGAAAGGCGCTTTCGCCGGTGCGGCCGGTCGAGGCGATCACATGATAGCCGAGCTTGGACAGGACCGCGACGGCGACCGTGCCGACCCCGCCATTGGCGCCGGTGACGATCGCCGGCCCCCGGTCGGGCGTGATCCCGTGGCGTTCGAGCGCCAGCACCGACAGCATCGCGGTGTAGCCCGCCGTGCCGATCGCCATGGCCTGATGCGGCGTCAGGGCGTCGGGCAGGCCGATCAGCCAGTCGCCATCGACCCGGGCCCGGCCGGCATAGGCGCCGTAATGGGTCTCGCCCACGCCCCAGCCATTGAGGATGACCCTGTCGCCTTCCTTCCAGCCGGCATGCTGCGAAGCGGTCACCGTGCCCGCCAAATCGATCCCCGGAATCATCGGCCAGCGGCGCACGACCGGCGATCTTCCCGTGATCGCCAGCCCGTCCTTGTAGTTGACCGTGGTCGCCTCGACGGCGATCGTCACATCGCCTTCCATCAGTTCGGCTTCCGTCATGTCCGCGACCGCGACGGACTGTTTCTTGTCCGCCTCGCGCGACACGAGGATTGCCTTGAACGCATCGGCCATCTTGGTCTCCCACGGTTGTCGCGGCGCATCCTGCCAGCAGGCGCCACAGCCGGTCAATCGGCCTTGCGGCCCGCCCGCCATTGCAGCAGCTCATCGAGGATCACCAGGCCGGCGCCGACCGTGATCGCCGCGTCGGCGAGATTGAAGATGGCGAACGACCAGCCCGGCGTGTGGAACAGGAAATAGTCGATCACGTGGCCGTAAAGAAAGCGGTCGATCAGATTGCCGATTGCCCCGCCGATGATCAGGGCGAAGCCGAAATGGGCGATCACGCGCTCGGGCGGGCTCGATGCCCACAGCCAGGTGACGAAGGCCGACACGGCCAGGCCGAGCGCGACCAGCGGCCCCGGACCCCAGTCCGACAGCATGGAAAAGGCGATGCCCGGATTGTAGGTCAGGAACAGGTCGAAGAACGGCAGCAGCGGTATGCGCTCCTGATAGTCCATGACCCGTTCGACGGTGATCTTGATCGCCTGATCGAGGGCGACCATGGCGCCGACGGTGACGATGGCAACCGAAAGCCGCTTCATGGCCACCCCTCGCGCGGGACCGGAAAGGCATGCCGGCGCGCCTCGTACAGGCACAGCGCGGTGGCGACCGCCAGGTTGAGCGAATCGGCCCGGCCGGCCTGCGGGATGCGGACCCGGGTCGAGCACAGCGCCGCCAGATCCTCCGGCAGGCCGGCCTGCTCGTTGCCCATCAGCAGCAGGACCGGCCCGGCCGAATAATCGGGCACGCGATAATCGACCGCGCCTTCCAGATGCGCGCCGACGACCTGGCCCGGCCAGCGGCCGGCCAGCGCGGCAAAGCCCGCGCGGTCCGTGCGTCCGACCGGAACGGCGAAGATCGAACCCATCGTCGCGCGCACGGTCTCGGTGGCGAACGGATCGGTCGTCTCGCCCACCAGCATCACGCCCCGTGCCCCGGCTGCATCGGCGGTGCGGATGATGGTGCCCAGATTGCCCGGATCGCGCACCCGGTCGAGCGCGATCCAGACGTCCCCGGCGGTCGGCGCGATGGCCGCCGGGTCCGCGAAGCGCCGT
>NZ_CFIFWG010000073.1:5364-14250 GCF_984466335.1 Roseitalea sp.
CGAGCACGCCTGCGACCATCTGCGGATTGTCGCGGCGCGTGATCTGGCCGAGCAGGCGCTCGGGCACGACGACGACGTCGGCGCCGCGCGCCACCGCGCGCGCGGCGAGGGCGGCGACCGCGTCGTTGCCCTTGGCCGAGGCGGCGTGGATCAGCGTCTTCAGCCGCCAGCCGGCGTCCAGCGCCTCGATGATCAGCTTCATTCCCTCGGCGAGGAAGCTGTCGGTCTGCTCCCGGTGCCGCTTCCTGTCGAGCAGCCTGATATCCTTGATGATCGGGTTGGCGGCGCTCGCAATCTCCTTGACGCGGCCGGGCGCGGCGATCGTCCGGCTCATGATGCGGGCTCCGGCGTCCAGCGGCTGAACATGGAGGTCGACAGGGCCCGGCCCGCCGACTGCTCGCGGATGATCAGTTCGCCCGATTCGACCCGGCCGGCGGGCACGAAGCCGGTCATCGCCTCCATCATCGCCTCGTGGACCGCGAACATCGAGGCGCGGATCGCATAGGCCGTCAGCACCACCATGACCGGCCTGTCGGAGAGGATGGCCCGGCAGCCCGCCAACATGTCCGGCAGGTGCTCGAAGAGCTGCCAGACCTCGCCCGCCGGTCCGCGCCCGTAGGCGGGCGGGTCGGCGAGGATGATGTCGTAGCGGTTGCCGCGCCGGCCCTCGCGGGCGACGAACTTCATCGCATCCTCGCAGATCCAGCGGATCGGCCTGTCTTCGAGGCCGGCATGGGCCTGGTTCTCGCGCGCCCAGCCGATCGCCTTCTTAGAGGCGTCGACATGGGTGACGCGGGCGCCCGCGGCGGCGGCCACGAGCGAGGCGAGGCCGGTGTAGCCGAACAGGTTGAGCACACGGACCGGCCGGCCCGCCTCTTCGACGGCCTTGCGCATCGCGCGCCAGTGGGCGGCCTGCTCGGCGAAAACGCCCACATGGCGGAACGATGTGAACCGGCCCAGATAGGACACCCCGTCGAACGCCATCGGCCAGGTCTCGTCGCGCCCGCCGCGCGCAAGGCGCCAGCGGCCCATCCCCTCCTCGTCCGTGTCGCCGGTGAAGACGGCATCGGCCCGGTCCCAGTCGGCGGCCGGCAGGGCGCGGCCCCAGATCGCCTGCCGCTCGGGCCGGATCAGGGTCAGGCCGCCATAGCGTTCGAGCTTGAGCCCGTCGCCGGTGTCGAGCAGCGCGTAGTCGCCGTCGGCCGCCGTTTCCAGGATCAGCGGGATCGTCTCGGCGGGGCGGTCGCCGGACGGGCGTTCGCGCGAAGGCCGCGCCGCCCCGGCCGCGTTGGCCGCCTGCTGCCCGTGCCTGGGTCTGGGCTTGAAACCGGGCTGATCGGCGCGCGGCGCGCCCTGCCGCGCCTGTGCGGCGCGTCGGCCGGCCGGTGGCCGCTTGGCGCGGCCCTTGGGGGCGCTGGGCTTGTTCATCGGGCCGGATATGGCCGCTTTGGTCGCCCTTGTGAAGGGCGCGCCGGCGCGCTCACAGGCCGCAGCGCGCAGCGACCAGCGCGGCGGCCGCCAGATCCTCAAGCGAGGCACCGGTCGACTTGAAGAGCGTGATCTCCTCGTGCGAGGTCCGGCCCGGATGATCGCCGCTGACCAGCTCCATCATCTCGGCGCGCACATGGCTGCGCTCGATCAGGCCGGCATTGAGCGGCTGCACCAGATCGCCGCCCTCGTGCAGCGCGCCGGCATAGGTGTCGACGAACAGGCTCGCCCGCTGCGCGCACGCATCGTCGCTCTCGCGCATATGCGGGGTGAACGCGCCGACGAGATCGATATGCGTGCCCGGCGTGAGCCGGTCGCCCTTGATCAGCGGCTCGGTCGACAGCGTCGCGCAACTGATGACGTCGGCCGTGCCGACGGCGGCGTCGAGGCTTTCCGTCGCCACTGCCTCGGCCCCGTGTCCGTCGCCGCGCAGCTTCTGCGCCAGCCGGTCCGCGCCCCGCTGCGTGCGGTTCCATACGAGGATATGCCGATAGGACCTGACGCTCAGATGGGCGCGCACGAGAAAGGGGGCGAGCGCGCCGGCGCCGACCATCAGCAGCGTGTCGGGCTCGGCGGGCGCCAGGTGCCGCGCCGCGAGCGCCGATGCCGCCGCCGTCCTCCACAAGGTCAGGCGCCCCCCGTCGATCAGCGCGACCTGCGCGCCCGTCGCCTTGTCCATCACGATCACCGAGGCCGTGACCGCCGGCAGGCCGCGTTCGCCGTTGTCGGGCGTCACCCCGACCAGCTTGACCGCGATGTGCCTGTCGTTCCAGGCCGGCATGAGCAGCAGCGTCTGGTCGGCGGCGCCGTCGTTCGCGATGGTGTGGTGGTGGCGGGGCGGGGCGTGCACGCCGCCCCGGAACGCTTCGGCCAGCGCATCGGTCAGCGCCGGAAAATCGAGCGCCGCATCGACATCGTCGGCCGAGATGATCCGCATCAGCGCGACAGGGCGAGCGCGGTGCCGGCCCTGGCGTCCGCGTCCGCCTTGCGCTTGGTCTGCTCGACCTCGTCGCGCAGCTTGCGGGTTTCCCTCTTCAGGCTGCGTTCCTGACGGCGGTGCTTGCCCTGGGCCAGCCAGGCTCCCGCGCCGCCGCAGACGACGCCGATCGCCGTCGCGCCGAACAGCCAGACGAACAGCGGCGCCTGATAGGTCAGGGCCGGATTGCCCGGATTGAAGACGTCGATCGACAACGGCACGACCGTGCGGTTCGCGACCGTCAGGGCGATCAGCACGATGGCCAGCGGAATGAGGATCAGCACGTTGAAGATGCGGCGCATCATGGGCGGCTCGACCGTTTTCGGTTGGTGCGCCCTCTACTTAATCCCGTTCAGGCGGTTCCGCAATTCCTTGCCGGTCTTGAAGAAGGGCACCCACTTCTCCTCGACCATGACCTTTTCGCCCGTGCGCGGGTTGCGCCCCTCGCGCGCCGGACGGTTCTTGACCGAAAAGGCGCCGAAGCCGCGCAGTTCGACACGGTTGCCCTCGGCCAGCGTCCCGCTGATCTCGTCGAGCACGGCGTTGACGATGTTCTCGACGTCCCGCTGGTAGAGATGCGGATTGCGGTTCGCGATGATCTGGACGAGTTCGGACTTTATCATGGTCGCGGTCGGCGCTCGCTGTCAGGGGTTTCGGGTGCCCGGCGGCAACAGGCCGTCAGCGTGCCAAAGCGAAATCAGGCCGTCAAGGAAAAGCCTTTGTTCCAGCGCGTCCGCGACCGCGCCGCCCGGCGACGCAAGCCCCAGGCCGGCCGCGATCCTGGCCGCGATCGCGGTCAGCGGCAACAGGGCGCCGCGTTCCTGGCGCCGCTCCCACCTGATCGTTTCGAGATCGGCGTCGACGCCCTGCTCGGTCAGCCAGGCGCGCGCGGTCTCCCGGCCCCCGAGCGCGTCGACCAGGCCGTTCTCCAGACCGACGCGGCCCGAATAGACCGAGCCGTCCGCCAGCCGGTCGATCGTCGCATCGTCGAAGCCGCGCCGTTCGGCGACCAGCCCCTTGAACCAGTCGAAACTGTCGAGCACCAGCGCCCGCAGCATGTCCTCGGCGCCTGCGGGCGGCTCGCCGAAGAAGGACGGTTCCGCCTTGAGCGGCGTCGATTTGATCGCCCGCACGTCGACGCCCCAGTCGTCGAGCAGCCCCTTGAAGTTCGGATACTGGACGATCACGCCGATCGAGCCGATGATCGACGATTGCCGGGCAACGATATGGTCGGCGGCGACGGCGACCATGTAGCCGCCCGAGGCGGCGAGCGTGTCGACCTGGGCGACGGTCGGCTTTTCGCCGGCGAGCCGCCGCAGCGCTTCGTAGACCGCCTCGCTTCCCGCCGTCGTGCCGCCGGGCGAATCGATCGTCACGATCACGCCCTCGACACGGCTGTTCTTGCGCACGCGCTCGATCAGCGCCAGCGTTCGGTCGTCGCCGGTGATCGTGCCTGATATCTCGATGCGCGCGACGTGCGGCTGGCCGCGGTCGCCGAACCGATCGCCACCGAACGCGGCGCCCAGACCGATCAGGACCGCAAGCGCTATGACAATGGCCGCCGCCCGCCAGAAGGTGAGTTTTCGGCGCAGCCGCTGCCGGTCTATGATATCGTCCGCCCGCAAAGGTTCCATGGGTGATCAACTCCGTTCGGGCCGACTATCACATCCAAAAACGACCACAATGGAAATCTAAGTGCGGCGGCAGCGCAATCCAGCCTGCCGCAAGCATGGCGCGGCACGATGAAGCCGTCCGATCGGCCGCGCGCCGGAGCATGGACAAGGGAACGCCGATGTCAGCCGCATCGCAAGGGTCGGCCGAAACGCAAAAGACCGGGCGGTTCGCCCGGGCGGCGCGCCATTCGGCCCGCGTGCGCCTTTTGCGCCGGCTCGTGCCGGTCCTTGCCGCCGCGGCGCTGGCGGGCGTTGCGGTCGTCATGGCCGTCTCGCGGCTGATGCTGCCGGGCGCCCAGGTCGATCTGGCCGCCAGCGCGATCGTCGACGGCAAGCTGGTCATCGCCGATCCGCGCCTCGATGGCTTTACGCCCGACCGGCGCGCCTACCGGGTCGCCGCCCGGTCGGCCACGCAGGCGATCGGCGAGGACCCGCTCACCTTGCGCATGCTGAACGCCGACATGGAACTCGAAGACGGGTCCACAGCGTTCCTCAGCGCCGACACCGGAGTGTTCGATCCGAGCGCCAGCCTGCTGACGCTGGGCGAAAACGCTTCCCTTGAGACGACGGACGGCGTGCGCGCGCACTTCTCGGGCGCCCGGATCGATCTGGACGCGGGCACGTTCGTCACCCGCCAGAAGGTCCGGGTCAGCCGTCCTGGCACGCGCATCGTCGCCGGCAGCCTTGCGGTGGAGGACTCCGGACGGCGCCTGGTGTTTGAAAACGACGTGTCGGTGGTGATAGAGCCCTCCGCCATCGCAGCCCGCGCCGAAACGGAGTGATCCACATGCACCCTTGCCGCCCGCGCCCCGGCGTCCCGTCCCTTGCGGCGCTTGCTTGCCTGCTTCTGGCGCTGGCCCCGGTTTCGGCGGCCCGTGCGCAGCTTTCGGGCGACGGTTTCAGCCTGTCGGGCGAGGGGCCGGTGCAGGTCGACGGCGACCGGCTCGAAGTCCTGGAGGACCGGGGTCTTGCGATCTTCGAGGGCAATGTGCGCATCGTTCAGGGCGAGACGGTGCTGCGGACGGGCAGGCTCGTCATCCACTATGCGCGCGACGAGGGCGGCGCGGCGACCGTCGGCTCGCGGATCGAACGGCTCGAAGCGAGCGGCGGCGTCAACATCCAGGCGGGCAACCGGGTCGCCACGGGCGAGGCCGGCACCTACGACATGAGCGGCCAGGTGCTGACCCTGTCGGGGCGCCGCGTCACCCTGTCCGAGGACGGCAATGTGGCGACAGGCTGCCGCTTGACGGTGGATATGCGCGCCAACTGGTCGCGGCTTGAAGGGTGTGCGGACCGGACGTCGCGGCCGACCATCCTCATCCAACCGCAAGACCGTTGACCCGCAAGACCGTCGAGGGATTGGCGCGGTGACGGGCCGGGCGCGCGCCTCGGGGTCCGAAGGCGGCGCGCGCGCGCCGGCGAACGGACAGGCGGGCATGGCGGGGCGCGACCTGACCGGCACGCTCATCGCGCGCGGCCTGACCAAGAGCTATCGCGGCCGCAAGGTGGTCGACGGCGCCTCGATGGGCGTGCGGGCGGGCGAGGCCGTCGGCCTTCTGGGCCCCAACGGCGCGGGCAAGACGACCTGCTTTTACATGGTGACGGGGCTGGTGCCGGTCGACGCCGGCCAGATCCTGATCGACGGCCACGACGTCACCGCCATGCCCATGTATCAGCGCGCCCGCCTGGGGATCGGCTACCTGCCGCAGGAGGCGTCGATCTTTCGGGGTCTCACGGTCGAGCAGAACGTCATGGCGATCCTGGAGGTGGTGGAGAAGGACGCGCGCGAGCGGGCCCGCAGGCTCGATGCCCTGCTCGACGAGTTCTCGATCGCCCATCTGCGCAAGGCGCCGTCGATCGCGCTGTCGGGCGGCGAACGGCGTCGCTGCGAGATCGCGCGGGCGCTCGCCTCCGATCCCGCCTTCATGCTGCTCGACGAGCCGTTCGCCGGCGTCGACCCGATCGCCGTCTCCGACATTCAGGGGCTGGTGCGCCATCTGACCCGGCGCGGCATCGGGGTTCTGATCACCGACCACAATGTGCGCGAGACCCTCGGCCTGATCGATCGCGCCTACATCATCCACGCGGGCCGCGTGCTCACCCAGGGCCGCCCCGACGAGATCATCGCCAATGCGGATGTGCGCCGTCTTTACCTTGGCGACCACTTCAGTCTCTAGAGCGATTTGCGGCCCTTACGCGACCTCAATCGGTTGCCGGCCTCCGGCTTGGACGTCTTTTCCGCCGCCGGCGTCGTCAAAAGCCTCGCGCGATCGTCGGATCGCGCCGCGGTGTGTTTCTCGCCGCGGCGGAAAACCCTGTCCATCAATCCGCAGGGCCTGTGGGGGCTCCCGAAAAGTGTATGCGGTTTTCGGATAAGAGCATGCTCAAAATCAAAGAGTTGGAGCATTGCGCGTGAATCGGGGTTCACGGGACACCCCCTAGGAATCAGCCCCTGACGCGCACCCTGCGGACGCGCGCCCATATCCGCCTCGAAGTCCTCAAACTCGTCAAGCGCTTCAAATGATGGACGTGCGACAAATGCACCGCGTATGGCTGGCTTGGCCGGGCGTTGATGCTGCCCAGGCCGATGCTCCAAACGTTTGACTCATTTGGTCCTGAGGTCTAATAACCGGACCAATAGGCCAATATCTGGCGGCAAGCGGCGCTGGATATGGGGAGGCAAATGGACAAATCGTTATTGCTGGCCTCGGAAACGGCAGGCCTTGCAAAGATTCCGCATCATTCTGTGAAGGATGCTGTCGCTGAACGTTTCGCGACGCTCATCGCCTCCGGCGTTCTTTCCGTCGGTGACAGCCTGCCAAGCGAACGCGAGCTTGCCTCCGCCATGGGGGTCAGCCGCGAGAGCATTCGGGGGGCGTTGCTGATTTTGTCAACGCGGGGGATCGTGTCGATCCTGCAAGGCGCGCGGACCAAGGTGATCTCCGCCGATGTGGGGGACCTTGGCATGTCGGCCCTGGCCCATGACCGGGTCAGGGATTACACGCTTGATGACGTTCACGAGGCCCGGCTGATGGTCGAGGCGCGAGTGTGCAGACTGGTTGTCGACCGCATCGATGCGGCGATCCTGGAGCGCCTTGCCGGTCTTATTGAAACGCAAGAGAAAACACTGGACGATCCGGTCAGATATCTGATCGCTGACCGGGAGTTTCACACCGTGATCTACAGGGCTTGCGGGAACGCCGTGTTTTCTGATCTGGCCGCCACCCTTTACTCATATTTCCTCGATCATCGGCGCCGCGTTGTCGCGCAGCCAGGCGCGATCGCGCGCAGCATTGCCGATCACCGCGTTATTTTGACCGCGCTGCAATCGGGAAATGCTGAAACGCTCACACAGGCGTTCGGCGTTCATGAGCGACGCATCTATGACACCACGCGCGCATTGCTCGGCGCGACAGTGGAAAAGGTGGCCCGATGAAGCTTTTGATCACCGGCGCTGCGGGCATGATTGGCCGCAAACTTTCTGAAAAGATTGCTGAAACCAGCCAGATCGGCGGCCGCAATGTCGGCGCGTTGACGCTGGTGGATGTGATAGCGCCTGACGCCGCACAGACCTTTAAGGGGGCGCGCGCGTCCGTCGTTGCGGATCTGTCGCAAGACGCAAACGCTTCAAAGCTGATCGCCGAACGGCCCGATATGATCGTGCATCTGGCGGCGGTGGTCTCTGGCGAAGCGGAAGCCGACCTCAAAAAGGGTTATCGGGTCAACCTTGATGGGACGCGGGCTCTCTTCGAGGCCATCGCAGCCATCGAGGGCTACACGCCACGCGTCATTTTCGCGTCGTCTCTTGCCGTCTTCGGCCCTCCTTTCCCCGACAGGATTCCCGATGACTGCCAAGTGACCCCGTTGACAAGCTACGGTACGCAAAAGGCGATGGGCGAGTTGCTGCTGAACGACTATTCCCGCCGCGGCTTCCTCGATGGGATCGGCATCCGGTTTCCGACGATCTGCATCCGTCCCGGCAAGCCGAACAAGGCAGCTTCCGGTTTCTATTCCAGTATCCTGCGGGAACCTTTGAACGGCAAAGAGGCTGTGCTGCCGGTCAGCCGAGAACTGCGTCACTGGTTCGCCAGCCCTCGGTCCGCGGTCGGCTACATCGAACATGCCGCAACAATGGATACGGCGCTCCTCGGGTCTCAACGCTGCCTGACCATGCCCGGTGTCACCGCCACGGTGCAGGATCAGATCGACGCTCTTCGTGATGTCGCCGGCGAAGCTGCCGTTGCGCTCATCCGCGACGAACCCGATCCCGTGATCGAAGGCATATTGGGCAAATGGCCGCGCGATTTCGACACGAGGCGGGCAAATGATCTCGGCTTCCGGGCCGAAAAGACCTTCAGGGAGATCATCGACATTTACCTTGAGGAAGAGGCGGGCCCACCAGCCCTCCAAGCTGCCGCGCAATAGCCGCGGCAAATCCTGCGCCACGATGCTGGCCAGAACACCACATGAAACCACTCTTCGGGAGGAATTTATGAAACATACCCTGGTCACCCTGGCCGCTGCAGCTGCCCTGTTCGGCGCCACGGCAGCCGCCCAGGCACAGCAATCCGTGGTCGTCGGGCATACCCTGTCTCCGGATTCGCACTATAGCGTCGGTGCCGAGGCATTCATCGCAGCGCTTGAAGAGGCATCCGGTGGAGAGTTTACCGGCACCGAGGCGCCGGCGGGCCAGTTGGGCGGCGAAAGAGACATGATCGAGGGCCTTCAGATCGGTTCCCTGGATGTCGT
>NZ_CFIFWG010000074.1:0-14230 GCF_984466335.1 Roseitalea sp.
CTGAAGCGCTACGGCCTGCGCATCCGGCCCGGCGAGGACTTCGAGCTGATCAACCCCGAGAACGACCCGCGCTACCGCGCCTATGTCGACCATCTCATCGAGATCGGCGGACGGCAGGGCTTCACGCCCGACTATGCGCGCACGCTGGTGCGCACCAACGCCACCGTGATCTCCGCCATCGCGCTGATGCGCGAGGAGGCGGACGCGATGATCTGCGGGCTGGACGGACGTTACGAGCGCCATCTGCGCACCGTGCGCGCCATCGTCGGCGTGCGCGAGACGGCCAGGGACCTTTCGGCCCTTTCGCTGCTGATCTCCGGCAACGGCATGACCTTCTTCACCGACACCTATGTGTCGATCGAGCCCAAGGCCGAGGAACTGGCCGAGATGACCGTGCTTGCGGCCGAGGAAATCCGGCGCTTCGGCGTCGAGCCCAAGGCCGCGCTCCTGTCGCACTCCAATTTCGGGTCCCGCGACAGCGCCTCGGCGGCCAAGATGCGCAAGGCCGTGGAGATCCTGCATGCGACGGCGCCCGATCTGTGCGTCGACGGCGAGATGCACTCCGACAGCGCGCTCGATCCGGAACTGCGCGCGCGTGTGCTGCCGCACTCGGTTCTTCAGGGCGAGGCGAACCTGCTGGTCTTTCCCGATCTCGACGCCGCCAACATCACGCTCAACGCGGTCAAGTCGATGACCGACGCGCTGCATGTCGGCCCGATCCTGCTCGGCACCGCCCGCCCCGCCCATGTGCTGACCACCTCGGTCACGTCGCGCGGCGTGGTCAACATGACCGCGATCTCGGCGGTGGAGGCGGCCCAGGCGGCGCAATCGGGCTGAAGGGCTTTGAACCGGCGGGCGGCCCATCTTCACGCCCGGTTAACGTTCATCGCAGGTTCAGCCCGGATCCGGCACGCCTTAAGACCATGGCCGGGCGCATCTGCGATGGTGTCCGGGGTTGGGAGTGCTCCTAGTGTCCCGGATTTGAAGTTCGCTTCGTTGCGCAGCATGCTCCGTACGCACTTCAGATTCGGTCGGGACACTAGCAGGTCTTTGGATGGGAGCGGATTGATGGACAGGGTTTTTCGCCGCGGCGAGGAAAACACCGCAACGCGATCCGACGATCGCGCAAGGCTTTTGCCGCAAACCGCTCTAGTGCCGCATCGATGGCGATGAGACTTCTCGGTGGCTGCATGACATGGCTCTGGCTGTGCGCGCTCGCGGCCGGCGTCGTCGTGCTTGCGCCCGCGCATGCCCAGGCGCAATCCTGTCAAAGCCTGCAATCCCAGTTGGCAAGCGCAATGCGCGGCGCCGGAAACCGAAGCCGGCACCGCAGCTACGCCGATGCGGCGCTGCGGCAGGCGCACGAACTGCGGCGCGCCCGGCGCGCCTACCAGGACCAGCGTTGCGCGGGGTCGGGCGCACGCCATTGCCGGTCGCTGGCCTCGACCATCCAAACGATGCGATCGAACCTGGCGCATCTTGAAAAGATGCGCGACCGCGACGGGGACGGTGCGTTGCAGCATGAAATCCGCCGCCTGGAACAGGCCGTCCGGCATGCGTGCCGCAGCGCGGGGACCCGCACCGCCTCGATCAGGCGCGATACCGGCATACGAACCAGGCTCACGGCGCGCCCGCGCGCGACGATGCCGCCTCCGGCGCCACAGCCGGGCCTTGCGGGCGGCTATCGGACCCTGTGCGTGCGCACCTGCGACGGCTATTTCTTCCCGATCTCGTTCGCCACCCATGCCGGCAATTTCGAACGCGACGCAGCGGTCTGCTCGGCTTTGTGCCCGGCGGCGCCCACTCTGTTGTTCACCCATCGCAGCGACGACGATGAGGGTCCACGGAACATGACGGCGCTCGATGGCACGCCATACACCGATCTGGCGACGGCCTTCGACTTCCGCCAGAACGAGCGAAGGCCGGACTGCGCATGCGGTCGGGCGAACACGGCGCTGATCGGCATCGAAGGCGTAACGCCGCCGCCCGGCCATGGCGCCGATGCGGCCTTGCCCGAAGAGCGCGGCCCGCCGCCGCCCAAGCCGCTCGCGCGCCCCGACGGCGCGGCCGATCCCGAAACCGTGATGAACGGGCGGCAGGGCCTCACCGTGCGCCGCATGACCGACATCGCCCGCGCGATCAGCGTCGGCGAGGTCCATGACGTGGTCGACAGCGGCGATACGATCAGGGTCGTCGGCGCAGAATTTCTGCCCGACCCAGAAGAGGCAATAGATCTGACAGCTCCGGTCCCCACGCCCTTCCCGTAAGCGCGATGCGCAGCGGCATGAAGAGCGCCCTGCCCTTGCGGCCCGAGCGCGCCCTGGCCGCATCCGTCCACGCCTTCCAGGTGCCCGCTTCGACATCACCCCGGGGCAGAAGGTCGAAGGCGGCGCGCGCATAGGCAAGGTCGTCGCCTTCGAGTGTCGCCTCGCCGGCGGGACCTTCGGTCATGATCGACCACCAGTCGGCCGCTTCCGGCACCGTCTTCACATTGGCGCGGATCACCCGCCAGAACGGTTCGGCGCGCGGATCGTTCGCATCGAAGCCCGCATCGGCGAGCCGGGCGCGCACGGCATCGAACGCGAGCGCATGAACGAGCGTCCGGTTCAGCCCGTCCAGATCGGACGGATCGAACCTTGCCGCCGATTTGGTCGTCGCGGCGATGTCGAACGTCTCCGACAGGGCGTCCATGTCGGCTTTGGCCGCGATCGCGGTCGAAGAGCCGGTCAGGACCGCAAGGCTCGCCACCGCCATCGGCTCGTAACCGGCCTCGGCAAGGCTTGCGATGGACAGCGCGCCGGTGCGCTTGGAAAGCCCCTCGCCGCTGGCCGTCGTCAGAAGATTGTGGTGGCCGAAGGCCGGCGGCACGGCGCCAAGCGCCCGGAAAAGGGCGATCTGCGCGCCGGTGTTGGTGACATGGTCGTCGCCGCGAACGACATGGCTGACGCCCATCTCGATATCGTCGACGACCGAAGGAAGCGTATAGAGATAGGTGCCGTCACCGCGAATCAGCACCGGATCGGACATGGAGGCCAGATCGACGCTCTGGGCGCCTCGAACCGCATCGTCCCACCGCACGTCCGTGCGCTCGGGCGAAAACGGATCGTGCCTGAAGTTGGGCAGGAGGAAGCGCCAGTGCGGCGCGTGTCCCTGGGCCTCCAAGGCGGCTTTTTCGGCGTCGGTCAGCCTGAGCGCCTCACGGCCATAGACCGGCGGCAGCTTGCGCGACAGGCGGATCCTGCGGCGGCGATCAAGCTCCTCGGGCATCTCGTAGCAGGCATAGAGCAGGCCCTTGTCCCTGAGCGTCGCGGCCGCCGCGTCATAGGCGTCCATGCGGCGCGACTGGTGCTCGATCCGGTCCGGGCGGATGCCGAGCCAGCGCAGGTCGCGCTTGATCTGCACGGCGAATTCCGGCTGCGAGCGGGCCGTGTCGGTGTCGTCGAAGCGCAGGATGAACATGCCGCCCGCCTGCCTGGCGAACAGCCAGTTGAAAAGCGCGGTGCGCGCATTGCCGATATGGATATGGCCGGTCGGCGAGGGTGCGAAACGGACGGTGACGGACATGGCGCCCGCTTACGGAACCGCCGGCCCGTTGGCAAGCGCATGGGCCCGCCGCCGCGCCGACAAACGGCGCGAGACGATCGCCATCAGCACGGTGGCCGCCGCGCAGTAAAGGCCCATGGCGACGATCTGCGCCGGATAGCCGACGCCCAGATCGATCAGCGCGCCGGTCAGGCCCGGCCCGACGGCGGTGGCGCACACCATCATCGCCACGACCACGGCGCGGATGGCGCCCAGTTGCCGCGTGCCGTAGATTTCGGGCCACAGCGCGCCGAACAGGGTCGAGGAAAAGCCGTAGGAGACGCCGAGCAGCGCCATGAACGCGAACGCGCTCCACTGCGCATCGAGCAGGCCGAGCGCGAAACAGGCCAGCGCCAGGGGCGCAAGGAACACCGGCAGCAGCGCGGTGGCCGAGAACCGGTCGATCAGGGCGCCCGAGACCAGAACGAACACGATGGTGGTCACGCTCATCACGGCGAAGGACGAGGCGAAGACGGGCAGGGACCAGCCGCGCAGCTCGACCAGATAGACCTGATGGAAGAAGACCGTCGTACCGATGAAGGCCGGCGCGAGAACGCCGGTCAGGAGCATCCAGAACAACGGGTCGGCCATCACCTCGGTCCGTGTCCATTGGCGCGGCGCGATCGCCCTGGGGTCGGGCGCGTCCGACTGGGGCGAACGTTCCCTGGCGGTCAGACCGGCGATGACGGGCAGCGCGACAAGGACGAGCAGGGCCGCGGCCGCGAGCCACGCATCGCGCCAGCCCAGCGCGGCGGCAAACGCGACGAAGACGAACGGCAGAACCGCCTCGCCCGCATTGTGGCCGAGCGTGACCAGCGAGACCGCCCTGCCCCGGTTGGCGGCGAACCAGCGGCCCGTCGCCGTCAGCGCATTCTGGGTCATCATGCCCTGTCCGAACAGGCGCAACATGTAGATGACGAGGACAAGGGTCGCCGGATGGGCGGAGAAGGCCATGCCGACCGCGCCCAGCGCGAGCGCGGGCACGATGATCAGCGTCACCGCCGCCGCGCCGTAAAGGTCGGTGATGCGGCCCAGCCAGGGCAGCGTCAGCGCGCTGGCCAGCGTTGCGGCCATGTAGAGCCCGCCGAACGCGCCGTGGCTCAGCCCGTATTCGGCGCGAATGTCGCCGGCCGAAAGGGCGATGAAGAACGTCTGCCCGAACGAGGAAAAGAAGGTCAGCAGAAAACCGCCGACGATCCACCGTGCGTTCCTGGCCACGAAGCGGACAAGAGGCATGGGAAAGAAGGCCCGATCGAAGAAAGAGGTTGGCGAACGTCCCGCACCTAACCCCTGGCCCGCAAAGAGGCAACAGGCGTTTCAGCGGTTTGACGCGCGTCTGTCTTCCCGGTGCTTGGGGCGTCGCGAAATCGTCTCGCGCCCGTCACATGGCGCCCTTGGCCAGCGCCTATAGATCGAGGCGCCCGGCGTCCCGGCTTTCCGCTCGCCCGGCCCCTTGCCGATCGGGAGGCGTGGGCCATGAACGGCAAGGTTCGGGAAAGCCCGGTAAAGCGCGCCCCGGATAGGATAAACCGTGTCGGACTTCAGTGCGTCGGCGTTGGCGCCATAGCCCCGGCAGGGGCGACTATGGCCGATCCCGGAACCGGTTCGTGATCGGATAGCGGCGGTCGCGGCCGAAATTCTTGCGCGTGATCTTCACGCCCGGCGCGGACTGGCGCCGCTTGTATTCGGCAACGTACAGAAGATGCTCGATCCGGTGGACCAGATCGCGGTCATGGCCGCGCGCGACGATGGCGTCGACGGCCATTTCGTTTTCGACCAGGCACTCCACGATATCGTCAAGCGCTTCATAGGGCGGCAGCGAATCCTGGTCGGTCTGGCCGGGCCTGAGTTCGGCCGAGGGCGCCTTGTCGATGATGCTCTGGGGGATCACCTCGCCCGCCGGCCCCAGGGCGCCATGGGGCACATGGCCGTTTCGCCAGCGCGCCATGGCGTAGACCTGCATCTTGTAGACGTCCTTGATCGGGTTGAACCCGCCGTTCATGTCGCCATAGAGCGTGGCGTAGCCGACGCTCATCTCGCTCTTGTTGCCCGTCGTCACCACCATCGAACCGAACCTGTTGGAGATCGCCATCAGGATGGTGCCGCGCGCCCGGCTCTGCAAATTCTCCTCGGTCACGCCCTCATCGGTGCCGGCAAACATCTCCGACAGCGCATCGGTGAACCCCGTGACGGGCGCGTGGATCGGCACCACGTCGTAGCGGCAGCCAAGCGCCCGGGCGCAAGCCTCGGCATCGTAAATGCTGTCGGGCGCGGTGTAGTCGTAGGGCATCATCACGCAGCGCACGCGCGCCGCGCCCAGCGCGTCGACGGCCAGCGCCGCGCAAAGCGCCGAATCGATCCCGCCCGACAGGCCAAGCACCACATCGGCGAACCCGTTCTTGTTCACATAGTCGCGCAAGCCCAGCATGCAGGCGCGATAGTCGGCCTCGATCGTCTCCGGAACGGTCGCCACGGGCCCATCGGCGCAGGTCCAGCCGTCCGCTTTCCGCCGGTAGGTGACAATGGCCACCTGCGCCTCGAACTGGGGCATCTGGAAGGCGAGCGTGCGGTCGGCGTTGACGCCGAACGAGGCGCCGTCGAAGATCAGCTCGTCCTGTCCGCCGAGCTGGTTGGCGAACAGGATCGGCAGATCGGCGTCGATCACCTGGCGGATGACGACCTGATGGCGCACATCGACCTTGCCGCGATGATAGGGCGAGCCGTTGGGCACGATCAGGATTTCCGCGCCGCTCTCGGCCAGCGTCTCGCAGACGCCCATGTCGCCCCAGATGTCCTCGCAGATGGGGATGCCGATCCGCACGCCCCGATAATCGACCGGCCCGCGCATCGGGCCGGGCTCGAAGACGCGCTTCTCGTCGAACTCACCATAGTTGGGCAGGTCGACCTTGAACCATTCGGACGCCACGGCGCCGTCATCGAGGACCATGGCCGCATTGTGCCGCCTGCCGTCGCGCGCAAGCGGCAGGCCGATGATCACGCCAGGCCCGCCATCGGCCGTTTCGGCGGCCAGCGTCCGAACCGCGCGCTCGCACGCCTCAAGGAAGGCGGGCTTGAGCACCAGATCCTCGGGCGGGTAGCCGGCGATGAACAGTTCGGTGAAGACGACCAGATCGGCGCCGCGACGCGCAGCGTCCGCGCGCGCCTTGCGCGCTGCCTCCAGATTGCCGGCGACATCGCCCACCGTCGGGTTCACCTGGGCGATGGCGATGCGGAACGTGTCGGTGAGGGGCTTGCGCATGGGCCTGCCCTACCCCGGCCGGCGGCGCCGCGCAACACGCGCCCGAACGGCGGCGCAACCGCAGGCGACCGAAGGGAAACACATGGGCGGCCGAAACGGCAGGCGCCTTCCCAGCCGCTCCCGCGCGCCTTGTCAGTCGCGGCCCTCGAACACGGCAAGGCCGTCGCCGATCGCATAGTAATCGCCCTTGTCGGCGCCATAGATGTGGCGGCCTGCGACCAGGCCGCTGGGCTTTTCGAAGCTGCCGGCCATGATCGACGTCCGTTCCGAGCCGGACCGTTTCCAGAACAGCAGCGATCCGCAATGCCGGCAGAAGCCGCGCCGGGCCCGGTCGGACGCCGCATACCAGGTCAGCGCGTCACCGCCCGTGACGGTCAGATCCACATCGTCGCAGCGCGTGGCGGCGACGAAGTGGCCGGACTGCTTGCGGCATTGCGTGCAATGGCAGTAGACGACATCGCGCAAGGCGCCGGCGACGACAAACCGCACCGCGGGGGGGGGGGGTGGGGGGGTGGCCATTTGGGTCCCTCCATGGCTTGACCGGTCAAGCTTCACGCACAAGGGAAGGCATGTCTGCCCGCGCGGCGACGGCGATGCGTCGTCCATGCGAAAGTCATCCCGGCATCGACCCGGCGCCGCCGGCCGATAAGCCGGCCCGGCCTGCCTCGCTCAGGCGCTGGCCGCGACCCTGGGCGCGGTGTCCTTGCGGCCGTTCTTGAGCCGCTCGGCAACCAGGAAGGCCAGTTCGAGCGACTGGTCCGCGTTCAGGCGCGGATCGCAATGGGTGTGATAGCGGTCGGAAAGCTGCGCCTCGGTCACGGCGCGCGCGCCGCCCATGCACTCGGTCACGTCCTTGCCGGTCATCTCGATATGGATGCCGCCCGGATGGGTGCCCTCGGCCCGGTGGACGTCGAAGAAGCCGTTCACCTCGCCCAGCACCCGGTCGAACGGCCGCGTCTTGTAGCCGTTGGCGGTGATCGTGTTGCCGTGCATGGGATCGCACGACCAGACCACCTTCCTGCCCTCGCGTTCGACGGCGCGGATCAGCGCCGGCAGGTGCCGTTCGACCTTGTCGTGACCGAAGCGCGCGATCAGCGTCAGCCGCCCGGACTCGTTTGCCGGGTTGAGCGCGTCGATCAGGTTCAGAAGATCGTCCGGCTCAAGCGAGGGGCCGCATTTCAGGCCGATCGGGTTCCTGATGCCGCGCGCGAACTCGACATGGGCGTGATCGGCCTGGCGCGTGCGGTCGCCGATCCAGATCATGTGCCCGGAGGTGGTGTAGTGCTCGCCGGTGGTGGAATCGACGCGCGTCATCGCCTCCTCATAGCCAAGCAGCAGCGCCTCGTGGCTGGTGTAGAACTCGGTTTCGCGCAACCGCGCATAGGTGTCGGCGGTCAGCCCGATGGACGCCATGAAGGCGAGCGCCTCCGATATGCGGTCGGCAAGCTGCTCGTAACGTTCGCCCTGGGGGCTGTCGGCGATGAAGCCGAGCGTCCATTGGTGAACATTGTCGAGCCGCGCATAGCCGCCCTGCGCGAACGCGCGCAGCAGGTTCAGCGTCGCGGCCGATTGCCGGTAGGCCATGATCTGGCGTTCGGGATCGGGGATGCGCGAGGCTTCGTCGAACTCGATCCCGTTTATGATGTCGCCGCGATAGGACGGCAGCGCCACGCCGTCGCGCTTTTCGATATCGGAGGAACGCGGCTTGGCGAACTGGCCGGCGACGCGGCCCACCTTGACGACCGGCTTGGAGGCGCCAAACGTCAGGACGATCGCCATTTGAAGGAAGACGCGGAAGAAGTCGCGAATATTGTCCGCGCCATGCTCGGCGAAACTCTCGGCGCAGTCGCCGCCCTGAAGCAGGAAGCCCCTGCCGTCGGCGACGTCGGCGAGCGCCGTCTTGAGCGCCCGCGCCTCGCCGGCAAAGACCAGCGGCGGGTAGGAGCGCAGACGCTCCTCGACGGCCTTGAGCTTTTCGGCATCGGGATAGGCGGGCACCTGCAAGATCGGCTTGCCGCGCCAGCTATCGGGTGTCCATTTGTCTGCCATGATCGTCACGCCTGCGGTGAAACGGAACGCGCGCCCGCGCGATGGGCACCTATAAAGCACCGCCGGCCGCGCTGTCACCCCGCAATTGGGCGCAAAACGAAGCGGTCAGCCTTGCACGAAGCCGTCGACATGGTTGAGATCGGCGGTCACCGCGTCGATCAGGTCCGTTTCGTCGGGCGTCAGCTTCACCGCGCGCGGATAGAGCGGGGATGCGCGATCGCGGACGATGGGCGTATCGAACGCGCCGGTGTTCTCGACGAAGCCGCGCGCGCCATGCTCGCCATACTGGTGCAGATAGCCTTGCAGAACCGCATCGAGATAGCTTTGCAGGATGTGGTGGCGGGCGGCGCCGGCAGGGGGCCGCGCCACATAGACGTAATATTCAAGGTCGGGCAGATCGGCGTCGTCCCGGTCGAGCCGCAATTGCGACCGGTCGAGCCGGACCCGGTCATAGCCGTGCTCGCGCCGGTCGACGGCGGGCAGGTTCCCGGCGCGGTCGAAGATCAGGAGCCCGCTCAGTTCGGCCGCGCCGGCTCCGGCCCGATGGGCACTCAGGAGCGAGACCGGATGACGCGCCGGTTCCGACCGCCCCTGCCAGCGCCGGGCAAAGCCGCCCAGATGCGCCCGCTCGCAATGGACGACATGGGTGCGATGGGTATGGGCGTTGACCAGAGACCCGTAGCCGAAATAGGCCACCATGGCTCCGCGCGCCGTCAATGTCGTCAGATCGTGGGGCATGGTGGCGCAGGTCAGGCCGCGATGCGCTCTCCCTGCCGTACCCGATAGGTCGGCTCGTAGAGCGTGACCAGTTCCTCGGCCGCCGTGGGGTGGACAGCCATCGTCGCGTCGAAATGGTCCTTGGTGCAGCGCGCCTTGACCGGAATGGCGAGAAGCTGCGCCATCTCGCCCGCGCCCGGGCCGATCACGTGGACGCCGACCACCACCCGGCTCGCCGCATCGACGATGAGCTTCATCATCATCTTCTCCTTGCGGTCGGGCAGGATGTTGTGCATCGGCCGGAACGTGGCGCGATAGACCTCCAGATCGCCATGCCGTTCGGCGGCCTGCGCCTCGGTCAGGCCGACCGTGCCGATCTCCGGCTGCGAGAAGACGGCCGTCGCGATGTCCTGATGGTCCGGCCTAGTCGGATTGTCCCTGAAGGCGGTCTCAAGAAAGCACATCGCCTCGTGGATCGCCACGGGCGTGAGCTGGACCCTGTCGGTGACATCGCCCACCGCCCAGATGTTGGCGACATTCGTCCGCGAATGGTCGTCGACGGTGACCGCGCCGCGCCGGTCGGTCGCAACGCCTGCGGCATCGAGCCCCAGACCGGCGGTGTTCGGCCGCCGGCCGATCGCCATCATCACCTGGTCGACAACCATGTGCTCGCCGCCGGACAGGTGCGCGTCGAGCCGGCCGTCGTCGCGCCGGGCGACCTTGTGCGGAACCTGGTGGCAGATCACGCGAATGCCCTTGGCCACCATCGTGTCCTGGAGATGGTCGCGCAGATCCTCGTCGAAACCGCCGAGAATCTTGGCGCCGCGATAGATCAGCGTCGTCTCGACACCAAGGCCGTGGAAGATGTTGGCGAACTCGACGGCGATATAGCCCCCGCCGGTGATGATGATCGCGCGCGGCAGCGCCTCAAGGTGAAAGGCGCCGTTCGAGGTGATGCAAAGCTCGTGTCCGGGCATATCGCGCGGCAGGTTGGGATGGCCTCCGGTGGCGATCAGGATCTGGTCGGCGGTGACCTTTTCGCCGCTCGCCTCAAGCAGGACGGTGTGCGCATCGACCAGCCGCGCCCGCGTGTCGTGAACCGTCACGCCGTTGCCGGTCAGGCCCTTGCGGTACAACCCTTCGAGGCGTTCGATCTCGCGGTCCTTGTTGGCGATCAGCGTCGGCCAGTCGAACGTCGCCGGCGGCGCCCGCCAGCCATAGCCGGGCGCATCCTCGAAATGTTCGGAATATTGCGAGGCGTAGACGAACAGCTTCTTGGGCACGCAGCCGCGAATGACGCAGGTGCCGCCCATGCGATACTCTTCCGCAAGGCCGGCGCGCTTGCCCATCGCACCGGCGAGGCGCGCGGCGCGCACGCCGCCCGAGCCGCCGCCGATCACGAACAGATCATAGTCATAGTCGGCCATGGCCAGGCGCCTCTCCGTTGTCTACTGGTTCGTGGCTTCAGCGTCCGCCGGCCGCTGGCGCAGGCCGGCATCGCCAAGGCGCGTGGACACGGCCTCCAGCAGGTCGCGCTCGATACCCCGCTGCCAGACGGCGGCGGCCTGCGTCACCTGGCGGGCGGCGATCGGCCCGTTGCGCAGCAGCGAGCGGCCCGCATCGGTGCGGTAGAATTGGGCGATCGCGCGCAGATCCTCCTCGGCGATCGCCCGGGCATAGACCATCGCCGCCTCGCGCTCCAGATCGGCGCGCCGGGCCGCGAGCGCCAGGGCCGCCTCGTCGACGAAGGTCAGGATCTGGACTTCGAGATCGGGATTGTTGGCGATCAGCTGCGCCTTCAGGCTCTCGGCGACCTGCGGCAGGATCGCATCGTAACGGTCGGTGGCGTCGATCGCGGCGATGGCCTCGCGCGCCGCATCAAGGTGGCTTTCGCCGACATCCTGCGCGAGGGCCGGAGCCGCCGCGGCAAGACCGGCAAGGGCAACGGACACGAGCACGTTTCGGATTGGTGTCAAAAGCATCTGGTCATCCCGTTATGGACCGCCGGCCGGATCGGCGACCGGCCTGTTTTTCGCTCATTTTCCGCTCATGGCACAGCCAGTTCGCGCACGCCAGCCTGGCCCGCGACGATCGCCAGACAGGCCATGGACAGGAACAGGCCATGCTCGACCACGCCGGGGATGGCGTTGAGGTCGCGCGCCAGCGCCTGTGGGTCCGAAATGTGGCCGAATGATGCGTCCAGGATCAGATGCCCGCCATCGGTGATCAGCGGCTCGCCCTTGCTGGCCACGCGCGCGACCACATCGCCCGTGGCCCCGTGCTCCCGGGCGACCCTTTGCACGGAGCGTCGCGTCGCCTCGACGCCGAAGGCATTGACCTCGACCGGCAGCGGGAACCTTCCGAGCGCGTCGACGCACTTGCCGTCGTCGGCGATGACGATCATCCGACCGGCCGCGTGCGCGACGATCTTCTCGCGCAGCAGGGCGCCGCCACCGCCCTTGATCAGGTTGAGCGCGGGATCGATTTCGTCCGCCCCGTCGACCGCAAGGTCGAGCTGCGGCATGTCATCGAGCGATTCGAGCCGGATGCCCATGTCCAGGCACAGCCGCGCCGTGCGCTCCGAGGTCGGCACCCCGACGATATCGAGCCCCTCGCCCACCGCACGGCCCAGTTGCTCTATGAACTTGCCTGCGGTCGATCCGGTGCCGATCCCCAGCCGCATGCCGTCGCGGACGTGGGTCATCGCCGCGCGGGCGGCGGCGGCCTTCATGTCGTCGGAACCCATCTTGCGCCCAACTCCCCTTGCGTACCACGGCCGGTGCGTTAACACGGCGCGGCGACGACGCCAACAGCCCGCCTGGAGCCGCCCATGACGCGCCCGACACTCGTCTTCGATCTCGACGGCACGCTGATCGACACGGCGCCGGACCTGCTCGACAGCCTCAACCACGTCATCACGCGCGAAGGGCTCGCGCCGGTCGCGCCCGACCGGTTGCGCGCCCATGTCGGCCACGGCGGACGGGCCATGCTCGAACGCGCCTACGCGGCACAGGACCGGCATCTCGACGCGGCGACCCTCGAACGGCTGTCCGATGCGTTTTTCCAGCATTACGCAGACGGCATGCCCGGCCGCTCGCGGCCGTTCGCCGGCGCGACCGGCTGCCTTGCGCGCTTTGCCGGGGCCGGATGGCGGATGGCCGTGTGCACCAACAAGCTCGAACACCTCTCGCGGACGCTGCTCGGCGCGCTCGGCCTCGACGAACGGTTCGCGGCCATTTGCGGCGCCGACACGTTCGCCGTGCGCAAGCCCGACCCCGGTCATCTGACAGGAACGATCGAGCGGGCGGGCGGAACGCGCGACAATGCGGTCATGGTCGGCGACAGCAAGACCGACATCGACACGGCAAGGGCCGCGGGCGTCCCCGTCGTCGCGGTCGATTTCGGCTATGCGACCGAGCCGGTCGCAACGCTCCGTCCCGACCATGTCATCGGTGCGTTCGACGCCTTGAGCGTCGACATGGCGACCGCGCTGATCGCCGCGCGCGGGGCGGCCCGAACCCTTTGAGCCGGCCCACGCCAGCATGGCGTCCCGCTTGACTTCAAGCGCGCGCGCCGCCTATACCGCGCGCCGGTGCGCCGCGCGGGGCGGAGCGCCCTTCGGGCGATTAGCTCAGCGGGAGAGCACTGCCTTCACACGGCAGGGGTCGCTGGTTCAATCCCAGCATCGCCCACCATTTTCTTGAGCGTTTTCAGTGCTCTGTAGGACATGGCAGGCGTCCATGCTGCAAGAGCCGACAGCCGGCGACACCGGAATGTCGCACGTAGCGGGCAAGGCGAGGCCGAACGGCGGCCTTCGGCCCTTCTTGCGGCCGGGCCGGGCCGCTATAGTTCCCCCGACCGTCATTCGAAAGGGAGCAGACCATGTTCGTCGCCATGAACCGGTTCAAGATCAACGAGGGCCACGAGGAGGCGTTCGAGGAGGTCTGGCGCAACCGCGAATCGCGTCTGGAGGGCGTGCCGGGCTTTACCAGCTTTCACCTGCTCAAGGGTTCGTTCGACGAGCAGACCCGGACGACGCTCTATGCGTCGCACACCATATGGCGCAGCGAGGCGCACTTTTCCGACTGGACGCGCTCGGACCATTTCCGCGCCGCCCACAAGAATGCCGGCGACAAACGCGACATGTATGCGGGCCATCCGGCCTTCGAGGGCTTTACGGCCGTTTTGAGCGAATAGGGGCACAGGGCACGGCGGGCGCCTTGACGCGCATCGGGCGCGCTCAGCGCAGGGCGGCCTCGCTTTCGCCCTCGGCCACCGCGAACCGCTCGGTCTTTTCCTCGTCCCGGCGATTGGGGCGCATCATCGTCTTCCCCAGGGCCGGGTCAGCCGGCCAGCCAGGGCAGCGTGTCCAGATCGACATTGCCGCCGGTGACGACGACGCCGACGCGCCGGCCGGCGAAGACGGCGCGGTTCTTGACGATCGCCGCCAGCGGCACCGCGCTGGACGGCTCGATGACGATCTTCATGCGCTGCCATGTCAGCCGCATCGCATCGACGATCTCCCGCTCGGAGGCGGTGAAGATGTCGGTGACGCGACGGGAGACGAAGTGCCAGGTCAGCTCCTTGAGCGGCGTCCTCAGACCGTCGGCGACGGTCTGAGGG
>NZ_CFIFWG010000075.1:0-14140 GCF_984466335.1 Roseitalea sp.
ATCCCCTTCGATCCGGAAAAGCCTTTCGTGACATCGGGGATTCGCCTTGGGTCGTCGGCGGGCACAACGCGCGGCTTTGGGGAGGCCGAATTCCGCCAGGTCGGCGCGCTGATCCTGCGCGTCATCGACGGGCTGTCGGCCACCGGCGGCGAAGGCGATGCGCGTATCGAGGCGAGCGTTCTGGAAGAGGTCAACGCTCTCTGCCGGCGGTTCCCGATCTACGCCTGATCGCGATCGGGCCGTACCCGATTTGTCGCGCAGATAAGGAACACGGGATGTTTCTCAGCATCTTCGATATCTTCAAGATCGGGATCGGCCCCTCAAGCTCGCATACGATGGGCCCCATGACAGCGGCAGCGGCGTTCCTGGCGGCGCTGTCACGGCGCGATGACCGGCAAAGGGTGCGCCGGTTGCGCGCGTCCCTGCACGGTTCTCTTGCGTTCACCGGCAAAGGGCACGCCACCGATCGCGCCGTCATTTTGGGACTGGCCGGATTTGTTCCGGCGACGCTGAACCCGGATCTGGCCGAAGGAGAACTGACGCGGATCGCCGAGGAAGGCACCCTGGTCAACGATCGGCTGGGCAGTGTTCGGTTCGAGCCGGACACGGATGTCATATTCGACTACGACGAGAATTTGCCGGGCCATGCCAACGGCATGCGCCTTTGGGCGCTGGACGACGATGGCAGCGAGGTGTTCTCGGAGGTCTATTACTCCATCGGCGGCGGGTTCGTTCTGACGGCCGCCGAACTGGAGGCGCAACGCGCCCAAGAGGCCGGCACCGCGGCGGCAATCCCAAGGGAATGGAACTATCCCTATCCCTTTGTCACCACGGTCGAAATGCTCTCGATGGGGAAAGCCCACAACAAGTCGATCGCCGAGATGAAATACGCCAATGAAGTGGCGCATCTGGACCGGGCCGCCGTGGATCGGCAGATAGGCGACGTGATCGGCGCGATGGACGCCTGTATCGATCGCGGCTTGTCCCAACGCGGTGTTTTGCCGGGCGGGTTGAGCGTGAAACGCCGGGCTGCCGATCTTTATGAACAGCTCCTGGCTGAGCGCGACAACAATCTCAAGCAGCCGCACACCGCCAATGAGTGGATGTCGGTCTATGCGCTTGCGGTCAATGAGGAGAACGCAGCCGGAGGACGGGTCGTGACCTCGCCCACCAATGGTGCCGCCGGCGTGGTCCCCGCCGTGCTGCGTTACTATCGAGATCATTGCGTCGGCGTCACGCGCAAAGGCGAACGCGACTTCCTTCTGACGGCGTCCGCAATCGGCGCCCTGATCAAGCTCAACGCTTCGATCAGCGGGGCCGAGGTGGGATGCCAGGGAGAGGTCGGGTCAGCCTCGGCAATGGCCGCGGCAGGGCTATGCGCGGCATTGGGCGGCTCCAACGGGCAGATCGAAAATGCGGCGGAGATCGCGTTGGAGCACCACCTCGGTATGACCTGCGACCCGGTTGCAGGGCTTGTTCAGGTGCCTTGCATCGAGCGCAATGCGATGGGTGCGATCAAGGCGGTTTCGGCGTGCTCTCTCGCGCTGCGTGGCGACGGCACGCATTTCATGCCGCTGGACAATTGTATCGAGACGATGCGTCAAACCGGGCTGGATATGAACAACCGCTACAAGGAGACATCCTTGGGTGGCCTGGCTGTCAATCTGCCGGAGTGCTGAGGCTGCATCGCGTGTTTGTACCAGGAAACCGCGCTTCCATTCTATCTGCCCTATGCAAAGAGACGCAGGTAGATGCCGGTATCAAGGTGGCTGGGGAAGTTCGGTCGAGGGACGGCGGCCTTTGGATCGCCCGGCGCGCCCGGCTCTTGGCGCTCATCTTCATGCATATTTATTTTAAGGGAGGAAAATCACGTGTCTGAGAACGCAACGACGATACGAAAACCCGGCTTGGGGCTTGCGCTTCTGCCAATCGTTCTGACGCTGATCGTGCTGGGCATCCAGCTCTTTTACTTCGGCGACTTCACGCCGCATGTCCCGCTGGCCTTCGGCATTGCCATTACCGGCCTGGTCGGTCTGAAGCTGGGGCATAAATGGCCCAACATCGAAGAAGGCGTGTTTCACGTCATCAACATCTCTCTGCCGTCCGTTTCCATCCTCATTACCGTTGGAATGATCATCGGTGTCTGGATCGCCAGCGGCACGGTGCCGACGCTGATCTATTACGGTCTGAAAATCCTGTCGCCTGAGCTGTTTCTGGCGGCTGGCATGCTTTTGTGCGCCATCGTCTCGGTCTCGCTGGGGACCTCCTGGGGCACGACCGGTACCGTTGGCCTTGCCCTGATGGGCATCGGGGCCGGCTTTGGCATCCCGATGTACTGGACTGCCGGCGCCGTCGTCTCGGGCGCGTTTTTCGGCGATAAGATTTCGCCGCTGTCGGACACGACCAACCTTGCGCCTGCCGTGACCGGAACCAATCTGTTCGATCACATTCGCAACATGCTGCCGACCACGGTGCCGTCGATGCTGATCGCGCTGGCCATCTATCTTGTGGTGGGCTTTACCCTGATCGACACCTCGCAAGTCTCGTTCGAGCGGATCGACGTGATCACCTCGACGCTCGAAAGCGCGTTCTGGATCTCGCCGCTGATGCTGTTGCCCGCGGTTCTGGTGATTGTTCTGGCGGTCATGAAACAGCCCCCGATTCCGACACTTTTCGCCGGTGCCGTTGTGGGGGGTATCATGGCCATGGCGTTCCAGGGTGCCGGTCTGCACGAAACCTTCACTTTCGCCAACAGCGGCTACTCCATCGACACCGGGGTTTCCGAGATTGATCCGCTGCTCAACCGCGGCGGAATCCAGTCGATGATGTGGACCATCTCCCTGGTGCTGCTGGCCCTCGGGTTCGGCGGTGCGCTGGAGCGTGTCGGCTGTCTCCAGGCGATCATCAGCATTGTTATCTCCAAGGTGAAGACCTTTGCCGGCATTCAGACCTCCGCAATCCTGACATCTGTGGCAACCAACACTGTGGCGGGTGACCCGTATCTGTCGATCGCGCTTCCGGGCCGCATGTATGCGCCGGTCTATCGCGGGATGGGATATTCTCCGTTGAACCTTTCCAGGGCGGTTGAGGAAGGTGGCACGCTGGTCTCTCCGCTGATCCCGTGGAACGCAGGTGGCGCCTTTGTCATCACGGCCCTTGGCCTTGGCATTGCGGACGGGAATTTCGAGAACCTGCTCTATATTCCACTGGCCTTTGCCTGCTGGCTCTCGCCCTTGATCGGTATCTTCTATGCGATGACCGGCCTCTTCTCGCCGAAAGCGACCGAAAAGGAAAAGCGGGAGTGGGAGGAAAGCGGCGAGGCCGTTCAACCGGCCGGCGCCTGAGCATGAACAAAGGCTTTGCCCTGATGCAGACGCGTCAGGGTCAGGCCGATTATATTTGGCACACAACTGGCACTGAAAGTGTCTTTTCCCATCTTTGTCGCCTTGAAGGCATTCCAGAACTCCTGTGGTTTCAGCAGGTCACAGAGATGTCCGGCGGCTTTCCACGGGTCGCCACAGGTCCGTGCCTTTGCCTTGCGCAGCAGCGTCTTGAGTTTGGAGAATGCCTTTCCGCTGGGATTGATATCGGGCGAGTAGCGCGGCAGGAACAGTATCTATGTGGACTTGCCCCCGTTTGACCGGACAGTCAGGCGGGTTTCTTTGATGCCCGGACGCACCCGCGCGGCGAGCGCGTCCCGCGCGCGGAATGCGTGTGGTTCTCGTTGTAGTCCTCGAACCAGACCACGATCTGTTTCAGCCCCTCCTGTAGGTTTGGCAAGGCGCTGACGTGGACATAGTCGCGCTTGATGGCCTTCACGAATGCCTCGGACACGCCGTTGCTCTCGGGGCTGGCGGCAGGCGTGAAGCAGGATTTCAGGCCGAGCTGGGCAGCAAAGATGCGCGTCTTGCGCGCCGTGCAGGGTGAGCCGTTGTCACTGAGAAGTTGGACCGGCTCCAGCGCCCGGCATGCCCCGAAGGGCTTCTCTACCGCTTCCAGCATCATGTCGCGCACGTCCGAGCCGCTGATGCCGGCGCCGGCGACCGCGCGCCAGGCGATGATCTCGCGATCATGGGTATCGAGGGTGAAGGCGGCGCGAATGATCTCGCCGCTCCAGCAGGCGAACTCGAACCCGTCCGAGCACCAGCGCAGGTTCGAGCGGATCGCGACCACCTTGCCGTCATGAACGCGCTCGGGCCGGACAAAGCCGCAGCGCTCCAGTAGCAAGCCGTTGCTCTTCATGATCCTGTAGACCCGCTTGTGGTTGACCCCGCTCAACCCCTCGGCCTTCAGTTCCCGGTTCAACAGCGCGGTGATCCGGCGGTATCCGTAGGTCAGGCGCTTCGCCACAAGCCGTTGGATACGCGGCAGGACCGCCGCGCCTTGGGCTTTATGGCAGCCCCGACGCGGCTTTGCGCGTTCGTGCAGGTTCGAGCGGGAGACGCCGATCACCTTGGCCACGACGCTCACTGCGTATCTCCCGGTTTCGGCGACAGCACCTGCAATGTCGGTTTTTTGTCCGCGACTTTTCCAGAGCCTCCTTCAGGAGTTCAACCTCCAGCGTCTTTCGCCCGAACTGGCGCTCCAACTCCCGCACCCGGTCTTCGAGTTGGCGAACGGTGCGGTTCGCGGTTACGCCATCGCCGCTGCTCACGGCAACCGTCCCTCCTTCAAGCATCAGGCGCCGCCACCGATACAGCAGGTTTGGCGCAACGCCATTGCGGTGGGCCACCGCCCAGACGCTCTCCTCGCCGGTCAGCGTTTCCTCGACAAGGCGGAACTTCTCTGCGCCAGGCCAATACCGCCGACGGCCAACATCAGTGACGAGCTCGATCTCAGACGTAAGTACATGCTCATGTATATCCCTAAGCCTCCATGGCTATGACCGACTGTCCGGTCGAAACAGGGGCCAATTCAGATCGATTGGAAAAGACTGCACCATCAAAAACTGGAATCAAACAAATTCAGCACCTCATAAGTCAGGACAGTTTATAAAGCAGGATAGTCTATAAAGAGAGTCTACGCGCGTGGTAGGTGGTGACAGCATCGACTACGCCACCGAAAAATCGAGAAGATTTCGACCGCCATCGGAGAGTGCGGCAAACGTTCAAAACAGCAGTATGGGTGGCTGGGGCGGCAGGATTCGAACCTGCGCATGGCGGTACCAAAAACCGCTGCCTTACCGCTTGGCTACGCCCCATCACGGGCGCCATGATCCGACATGGCGAGCATATCGTCTGGATAAAGCCGGAAGCGCGGCGCGTGTCAACAATGACCCGCCGATTTCAGCGCGGCGCGGGCCCGGTGCTGGTTCCCGCCAGGAAGTCGGCCTCCAGCAGCAGATGGTTCCGCACCGACCTGCCCTCGATCTGGTCGATCAGCATGGCGGCGCAATGCTCGCCCGCCTCGCGAATGGCCGAGCGGATCACGGTCATCGCGGCGCCCCCCGATTCCGGATCGAGGAAGGACAGGCAGTCATCATACCAGATCACCGACACGTCGCGGCCGGGCTTGAGGCCGGCCTCGCGCGCCGCGCGCAGAACGCCCAGGCCCGACAGGACGCTCGCGGCCAGAACGGCCGTCGGCGGCGCGGCGCGGGCAAGGAACGAGGCCATCGCCGCATGGCCCGACGATTCGATCATCTCGTTGGTCGCCATCAGGGCGGGGTCGACGGGCAGGCCCGCCGCCCCCAGCGCGTCCTCATAGCCCTCGCGGCGCCGGATCGCGAACGTCATGTGCTCCCAGCCATTGACCAGGGCGATCCGCCTGTGGCCGAGCCCGATCAGATGGCGCGTCGCCGCCGCGAACGCGCGCCGGTTGTTGACGTCGACCCAGCAATAGCTGCTTTCATCCTCAAGCGTGCGCCCGTGAACGACGAAGGGCAGGCCCAGTTCGCGCAGCATGGCCGGGCGCGGGTCGTCGGCGACCGGGCCATGCACGATCACCCCGTCCACGCGCCGGTTGCGCCTGAGCGCGCGGTAGGTGTCCGCTTCCTTGTCGACATCGACCACCGAGATCAGCATATCGTAGCCGCGCCGGCTGTATACGGCGCCGGCGCCGGCGATGAAGTCGGTGAAATGCGGGTTGAGCATGTCATGCTTGGTGATCGGCACGACATGGCCGATCGTGCGGGCCTTGCCCGTCGCAAGACGCCTGGCGCTCGAATTGGGCTCGTAATTGTACCGGCGCGCAGCCTCGATCACCCGCTGGCGCGTCGTTTCGCTGACCTCGGGATAGCCGTTCAGGGCCCGGCTGATCGTCGTCTGCGAAAGCCCCAACTTCTCGGAAAGCTCTCTGAGATTGGCCAATTCTTCCTCCCGCAAATCGGCTCAAAGGGCTTTGAGCGACATATGAAGCCGCACAATGGCGCCCGTTGCAAGCCGCGCGGCGGAGTTTTGCGTACCCGGACGCGATCGGGGCCGCGGGCCGACCGGCGCGGACAAACAGGCGCCCGCCGGTTCTTGCAAGGTCGCCCGCGGCCGACAAAGCGCTTGACTCATGGCCGGTCCGCGCTCAAAGTCGCGCAAGCCAAAGCGCTTTGACCGCGTTTTGCGTCTGGCACGCATTCACCGAGCGTGAAAACCGATCTGGGAGGATCATCGATGAAAAGAACTCTTCTGGCCGGCGTGGCCGGCCTTGCCGTCATGCTCGCCGGCGGCGCCCATGCGCAGGATCTCCTGTTTCCCGTCGGCGAGGGCGATTTCACCTGGGACAGCTATATGCAATGGGCGGAACAGGTCCCCGATCTGAGCGGCCAGACGGTCACCATCGCCGGGCCATGGCTGCAACCGGAGGATGATGTGTTCCGTTCGGCGATCGCCTATTTCGCGGCTGCCACCGGCGCCGAGCTCATCTATACGGGCTCGGATTCCTTCGAGCAGCAGATCGTGATCGACGCCGAGGCCGGTTCCGCGCCGAACGTGGCGGTCTTCCCGCAGCCGGGCCTGGCCGCCGACATGGCCTCGCGCGGCCTGCTCTCGCCGCTGCCCGACGGCATGGGCGAATGGGTCGCGGAGAACTACGGCGCCGGCGAATCCTGGGTGGATCTCGGCACCTATGCCGACCAGAACGGCGACGAGCAGCTTTTCGGCTTCTTCTACAATGTGAACGTCAAGAGCCTGGTCTGGTACGTGCCCGAGAACTTCGAGGACGCCGGCTACGACGCTCCCGAGACCATGGAAGAGCTCAAGGCGCTGACCGAACGGATCGCATCGGAGGGCGAGACCCCCTGGTGCATCGGCTTGGGCTCGGGCGCGGCCACCGGCTGGCCGGCCACCGACTGGGTCGAGGACATCATGCTGCGCATGCAGCCGGCCGACGTCTATGACGGCTGGACCACCAACGAGGTTCCGTTCAACGATGCGCGCATCGTCGCTGCGATCGAGCAGTTCGGCTGGTTCGCCCGCAATGACGACTTCGTGTCGGGCGGCGCCGGCCAGGTCGCCTCGACCGACTTCCGCGATTCGCCAAAGGGCCTGTTTGCGTCGCCACCCCAATGCTACATGCACCGCCAGGCCTCGTTCGTGCCCGCCTTCTTCCCCGAGGGCATCGAGTTCGGCGAGGAGGTCGACTTCTTCTACTTCCCGGCCTTCGCCGAGAAGGACCTGGGCAGCCCCGTCCTTGGCGGCGGCACGCTGATGTCGATCACCGATGCATCGGAGGCGACCGACCATCTGATGGAGTTCTTCAAGCTGCCCATCGCCCATGAGGTCATGATGGCGCAGACCGGCTTCCTGACCCCGCACAAGGGCGTCAACAGCGCGACCTACATGAACGATGCGCTGCGCGGGCAGGGCGAGATCCTGGTCAACGCCACGACCTTCCGCTTCGACGGCTCGGACCTGATGCCGGGCGCCGTCGGCGCGGGCTCGTTCTGGACCGGCATGATCGACTATACCGGCGGCAAGGACGCCAAGGCCGTGGCCGACGAGATCCAAGCCAGTTGGGATGCGCTGAAGTAAGCGGGCCTTCGACTTCGATCACGCAGATGGCGGCTCGCCGCCCTCTGCCCCACCGGAACAGGCGCACAAGACGCGTCCCTGTTCTTCCAGCGCCGGGAGGCATCCATGAACCCAGCCTTGCAGGGCCTGATTACCATTGTGGTGGGCGTGGGCGGCTGTGTCGGCTACTTTTACCTATCCAACCAGATCCTGGACAAGGTGATCTTTCCGGCGCGCGGCCCCAATGCCGGCGTCAACATCAACCGCGCCAACCAGATCCGGCCCTGGCTGTTCCTGTTTCCCGCCATTTTCGCGCTTGGGCTCTATCTTGCCTATCCGGTGTTCGAGACGCTGCGCCTGTCCCTGACCGACCGCATGCAGGGCGGCGCCTTTGTCGGCCTGGCCAACTACAGGCAGATGATGGCCGAGCCCAAATTCTGGGAAGCGATCCGCAACAACATGCTCTGGCTGATCGTCGTGCCGGCCGCCTCGACCGCCTTCGGCCTGCTGATCGCCCAGCTCACCGACCGCATCGCCTGGGGCAACATCGCCAAGTCGCTGATCTTCATGCCGATGGCGATTTCCTTCGTCGGCGCCTCGGTGATCTTCAAGCTGATCTACGACGCGCGGCCGGCGGAGGTGCCGCAAATCGGCGTCCTGAACGCGATCTGGATGAATTTCGATGGCGGACCCCTGTCGATCCTGATCCTCAAGGTGCTGCCGACGCTGCTTCTGGCCGCCTTCGCCGGCATCGTCGGCTATGTGGCCTATATCGTGGTGCGCGGCATCGCCGAAAGCCGCGTGCGCCAGCCGCCCTGGCTGCAATCGCTTCGCGTCGCGGCCGGCCTCTTGGGCGCCTGGCTCGTCTGGCTGTCGCTGTCGTCGATCGTCGGCGTGTGGACGGCCGAGCCCAGCTATGGCGAGCCGCAGCAATGGCTGACCCTGCCCTTGTGGAACAATTTCTTCCTGATGGTCGTCCTGATCTGGGTCCAGACGGGTTTCGCCATGGTGATCCTGTCGGCCGCCCTGCGCGGCATCCCCGAAGAGACGGTCGAGGCGGCGATCATCGACGGCGCCAATCCCTTCCAGATCTTTTTCCGGGTCAAGGTACCGCAGATCATGGGCACCATCGTCGTCGTCTGGACGACGATCACGATCCTCGTCCTGAAGGTCTTCGACATCGTGTTCGCCATGACCAACGGCCAGTGGGAGACGCAGGTCCTGGCCAACTACATGTACGACAAGCTGTTCCGCGCCAATGATTGGGGCGTCGGCTCGGCGAGCGCCATGGTCATCATGCTGCTGGTGACGCCGATCCTCTTCTGGAACGTCTACAATGCCCGCAAGGAGATGCGTTGATGGACGGGGTCGTCGGCACCAAATCCACCCTGACCTGGGCGGTCCATATCTCGGTCGCCGCGCTGGTCCTTATGTGGCTGTTTCCGACGCTCGGCCTTCTGGTCTCCTCGTTCCGCACGGCCGACCAGATTTCCGCCTCGGGCTGGTGGGCCTCGCTGTCGACCTCCGAGCAGGTGCTGCAATTGCGCACCGGCGGACGTGACGCGGCGGCCCTTGAGGGCGGCGTCTTCGTCGTCGAGGGCAATCTGCTGAAAGACGGTGAAGATGCGCCCGGCGCCATCGAGATGAGCGCCTATGGCGTCTCCTCGCGCGCCATCGGAGCCTTTGCGATCGGCGAGACGGCTCAGTTCGGCGACGGCGAGACGCTGACCCTGGACGCCGACGGCACCTACCGCTACACCAGCGTCGAGGAACCCGGAAGGCGCGGTCAGCGCGTGTTCGTCACCGCGCTGCTGCCGCCCGACTTCACGGTGGAGAACTACCGGACGGTGCTGTTCTCCGGCACCGGTCAGGACAATATGGCCAGGGCGTTCTTCAACACGCTGACCGTCGTCATCCCGGCCACGATCATCCCGATCCTGATCGCCGCCTTTGCCGCCTATGCGCTGGCCTGGATGGAGTTTCCCGGCCGGGCGCTTCTGATCGCCGCCGTCGTCGGCCTGCTCGTCGTGCCGCTGCAACTGGCGCTGATCCCGCTCTTGCAGCTTCACAATGCGGTCGGCATCGGCAAGGGCTATCTGGGCGTCTGGCTGGCCCATACCGGCTTCGGCCTGCCGCTGGCCATCTATCTCTTACGCAACTATATGGCCGGCCTGCCGCGCGACATCATCGAGAACGCCCGCGTCGACGGCGCGACCGACTTCCAGATCTTCGTGCGCATCGTCCTGCCGCTGTCGTTCCCCGCGCTTGCCTCGTTCGCCATCTTCCAGTTCCTTTGGACCTGGAACGATCTGCTCGTGGCGCTCGTCTTCCTGATCGATGCGACCGGCGAGACCACTGTGATGACCCGGCAGATCGTCGAGCTGCTCGGCACGCGCGGAGGCAACTGGGAGATCCTGGCGACGGCGGCGTTCGTTTCGATCGCGGTGCCGCTCGCCGTTTTCTTCGCCATGCAGCGCTACCTCGTCCGCGGCCTTCTGGCCGGGTCGGTGAAATAGGAAAGAGCACTCGTGAACGTGATTTACGACATGGCCGATCAGGCGCCCGGCCTGGTCACCAGCCACGAGACCGACCGCGACTGGTGGCGCGGCGCGGTGATCTACCAGATCTATCCGCGCTCGTTCCAAGACACCGACAATGACGGCATCGGCGATCTGCGCGGCATCACGCGCCGGCTGCCCTATATCGCCGCGCTCGGGGTCGATGCGATCTGGGTGTCCCCCTTCTTCAAGTCGCCGATGGCCGATTTCGGCTACGATGTGTCCGACTACCGGGCCGTGGACCCGATGTTCGGAACGCTGGCCGATTTCGATGCGATGATCGCCGAGGCCCACCGGCTGGGGCTGAAGGTGATGATCGATCAGGTGCTCTCCCACACCTCCGACCAGCATGAGTGGTTCGCCGAAAGCCGCGCCTCCCGCGACAACCCCAGGGCGGACTGGTACGTGTGGGCCGACGCCCGGTCCGACGGCACGCCGCCCAACAACTGGCTGTCCGTGTTCGGCGGATCGGCGTGGGCGTGGGACACCTCGCGGCGTCAGTACTATCTGCACAATTTCCTCGCCAGTCAGCCCGACCTCAACTTCCACAATCGGGCCGTTCAGGACGCACTGCTGGCCGAGGTCCGCTTCTGGCTGGACCGGGGCGTCGATGGCTTCCGGCTCGATACGATCAACTTCTACGTCCATTCGGCCGGCCTTGAGGACAACCCGCCGCTGGCGGCCGACGCGCGCAACGCGCTGATCGCGCCGGAGGTCAACCCCTACAACCATCAGGACCATCTTCACGACAAGAACCAGCCCGAGAACATCGACTTCCTCAAGCGCTTCCGGGCGCTTCTGGACGAATATCCGGCCGCCGCCGCGGTCGGCGAGGTGGGGGACGCGCAGCGCGGACTGGAGATCATCGCCGACTACACCTCTGGTGATGACAAGGTGCATATGTGCTATTCGTTCGACTTCCTGGCGGCCACGCCGCTGACCGCCGGCCGCGTGCGCGCGGTCGTCGACCGGTTCGAAAGGGTGGCGCCGGAGGGCTGGTCTTGCTGGGCTTTTTCCAACCATGACGTGGAGCGCCACGCCAGCCGCTGGGCCGACCATGTGATCGACCGGAACGGCTTTCTGAAGATGGCCGCCACGCTGATCATGGCCCTGCGCGGTTCGGTGTGCCTCTATCAGGGCGAGGAGCTGGGGCTCACCGAGGCGGTGCTCGATTTCGACGATCTTCAGGACCCCTACGGCATCCGGTTCTGGCCCACCTTCAAGGGGCGCGACGGCTGCCGCACGCCGATGGTGTGGAGCCATGACGAGCCCAATGCCGGCTTTTCGGAAGGCAGGCCCTGGCTGCCCGTGCCCTACGAGCATCTGACGAGCGCGGCGGACCTTCAGGCCGGCCGCGACGGCTCGATCCTCGATCACTATCGCGATATGCTGGCCTTCCGGCGGCGCCATCAAGCCTTTGCCAAGGGCGCGATCCGCTTCATCGACGCGCCCGAGGACATCTTGATGTTCACACGAAGCCATCGGGGCCAAGAGGTGCTCGTCATCATCAATATGGGCGAACGGGGCCGGTCGGTCGAACTGCCGCAGGGGGCGTGGCGCGCATTGGAGGATGCCCCCCTCCACCAGGCAACGCGCGAGGGGCGCCGTCTGACGGTTCCTGGCTTCGGCGCCTGGTTCGCGACGACGGCCGCGTGATGGACAAATAGGGCAGAGCGCTTCACACTGGCGGCCGGGAGGAGACCATGGCTGATTTGAAACTGACCAGGATCGTCAAGGCCTATGGCGACGTCGAGGTGCTGCACGGGATCGATCTCGACATCAGGCGCGGCGAGTTCGTCGTCTTTGTCGGCCCGTCCGGCTGCGGCAAGTCGACATTGCTGCGCACGATCGCCGGCCTGGAGAGGATAACCGCCGGCACGATGGAGATCGACGGCCAGGTGGTCAACAACATCCCGCCGTCCGAGCGCGGCATCGCCATGGTGTTCCAGACCTACGCGCTCTATCCGCACATGACGGTCTACGACAATATGGCCTTCGGCATGCGGCTGGCCGGAAAATCCAGGGCCGAGATCGAAGAGCGCGTGCGCAATACGGCCGATATCCTGCAACTGGGCCCCTATCTGAACCGCCTGCCCAAGGCGCTGTCGGGCGGCCAGCGCCAGCGCGTCGCCATCGGCCGGGCGATCTGCCGCGACCCGAAGGTCTTTTTGTTCGACGAGCCCTTGTCCAACCTCGATGCGGCGCTGCGCGTGGCAACGCGCATCGAGATCGCCAGGCTCAACGAATCCATGCCCGACACGACGATGATCTACGTCACCCACGACCAGGTCGAGGCGATGACGCTCGCCGACCGGATCGTGGTTCTGCGCGCCGGCCATGTCGAGCAGGTCGGCCCGCCGATGGAACTGTACCATCGCCCGGCCAACCTGTTCGTCGCCCGCTTCATCGGCTCTCCGGCGATGAACGTCATGGATGCGACGATCGCCTCGGCGGGCGACGAGGGCATCGCCGTCGACGTCGAGAGCGGGGGCAAGGCGTCCGTGCCCATCGCCGGCGCCGCCTCGCTGGACGGCGCCTCCGTCAAGCTGGGGGTGCGCCCCGAGGATCTGCGCATCGCCGCGGCGGGCGAAGCGCCGATCATCAACGGCGTGGTCGACATCGTCGAGGCGCTGGGCGAGGTGACGCTGCTCTATGTGGACGTGGAGGGCCATGGGGAACCGGTTCTGGCCAAGTTGCCCGGCTATCACGAGGTCGAGCGCGGCACGCCGGTGCGGCTGACCGCCGAGCCGGCGTCGCTGCATCTGTTCGGGGCGGACGGCCGTTCCATGCATCCGGACGCCGAGGCGAGGAAGGCGGCTTGAGGCCGTCGCGCCGAGACCGCAGCGCGCTCGCACGGAGACGGCCCGGCCCGCAACCGTACGCTCGTCTGCGGGTGTCCCGCCCGCTCGTCGCCGGCCCGTAAGGATCGTGGCCTGCGCGACCTTGTCGCCGTCGTCGTCCGGCGGCTTTAACGTCGATGCAGGGGCGGGCCATGCCTCTTGGCCGCAAGGTAATTTGCGTTGGACGCCCGCGCCCCGCTTTGATATGTCGGCCGTGCCTGAAGCGAAGGCACCCGTAGCTCAGCTGGATAGAGCGCCGCCCTCCGAAGGCGGAGGCCAGAGGTTCGAATCCTCTCGGGTGCGCCAATTTTCTCCATAAAATCAAAGCATTAGAAATTTCCGCCAATTGGGAAACAGTGCTTACGCGGTGCTTACGTGGCCATTTCGCGTAAGCAGATGGGGCGTCGTGGCGTGCTGAAACGCGTTGTCGACCGATCGGGTCGTTCTGTGCCGCAGGTTCGAATCTCAGGTGTCCCCGAACCGATTGACAAACCGGTTTGCGGTGCGCAGTGTTTGGGCATTCACCTGGGGAGTCCCGACAAGGGGCTGAGAAACTGATGGCGCCGGCTGGCGCAGCGCAGTGACCCGATGAACCTGATCCAGTTCATACTGGCGTAGGGATGGTGCACCGGCTGCGCGGTCAGGCCCCTAGTTTTGGGCCGTGGTCTCGGCGATACGCGGAATCCGCGCGGCCACTCTCCATTCGATACGGCGGAACTGGGTCTCCATGCATCTGAGCGAGGAGGCTCCGCGCCATGAAACCGACCACGAAACCGACGACCACACCGACCATTTCACCCAC
>NZ_CFIFWG010000076.1:0-14003 GCF_984466335.1 Roseitalea sp.
GTTCGAGAACCGCCGGATCCTGCAGGGGCTCAAGGACATCGACGTGATGATCGCCGGGGACCGGCCGTTCGAGGCGCTCAAGGCCCTGCGCGGCCTGTTCGAGATCGAGGACGGCATCCTCAAGCCTGCGCATGGCGAAGGCGAGGGCTGCGATACTGCGGCCGCTTAGGGATATTCAGCGGAATCAAAGGCAGGTGACACCATGACCGATATTGGCGCCATTGCGGGCGTGCAGGGCACGGGCGCCGCGTCCCGGACCGGCGGCCCGCAGACGGTCGACTATGACGCTTTCCTCAAGCTTCTCGTCGCCCAGATGCAGAACCAGGATCCGACGGCGCCGATCAGCGACACCGAGTACATCGCCCAGCTTGCCTCCTTCTCCAATGTCGAGCAGTCCACCCGGCTCAACGACAAGCTGGACTATCTCATCCAGATGTCGTCGATCCAGCAGGCCGGCTCGCTGATCGGCCGCATCGTGACGTCCGCCGACGGGCTGACGTCGGGCACCGTCACCGAGGTGCGCATCCTTTCGGACGGCGCCATCGCCGTGCTCGACAATGGCGCCGAGCTGCCTGTCGGCGCCGGCATGACCGTAAGCTGACCGTGGCGCCGCGTCCGGAACGGGCCGATGGCTGAGGCCGACGTCATCGAGATCGTCCAGCTCGCGATCTGGACGACGCTGGTCGCCTCCGGCCCCTCGGTGTTCGCGGCGATGTTCGTCGGCGTCGCGATCGCCCTGTTCCAGGCGCTGACCCAGGTGCAGGAGATCACGCTGACCTTCATCCCGAAGATCGTGGTGATCCTGGTCACGATCTCCTTTTCGGCCGCCTTCATGGGCTCCCAGATCGGGCGGATGACCGACGTGCTCTACGCCCGCATCGAAACCGGGTTCTGACGGCCCGGCCATTCCCTCGCCGCCGCCAGCCCCGTGCAAGCCCCGCCCGCCAAGGTGGCGCCGTCTAGCTGAAGACAAGCCGCTCTAGTGTGGTGGATTTGAAGTTCGTACGGAGCATGCTGCGTAACGAAGCGAACCTCGGATCAGGGACACCAGGGCCTGGGGAGAGGGCATTGGCGAACGTTCAGATCCCGGCGCAGGCGCCGTCCTCGCACGGCAACGACGTCATCTTCGCGGTCGGCATCATCATGGTGCTGTCGCTTTTGTTCCTGCCCGTCCCGGTCTTCCTGATCGATGTCGGACTGGCGGTTTCGCTCGCTTTTTCGGTCCTCATCCTGATGGTCGCGCTGTGGATTCCGCGGCCGCTCGATTTTTCGTCCTTTCCCACGATCCTTCTGGTTTCCACCATGCTGCGCCTGTCGCTGAACATTGCGACCACGCGCGCCATCCTGTCGGACGGCCATGGCGGGGTGGACGCGGCCGGCCATGTGATCGCCGGCTTTTCCTCCTTCGTCATGAGCGGCGACTTCGTCATCGGCCTGATCGTCTTCCTGATTCTGGTCGTCGTCAACTTCGTCGTCATCACCAAGGGTTCGACCCGCATCGCCGAGGTCGGCGCGCGCTTCACGCTCGACGCCATCCCCGGCAAGCAGATGTCGATCGACGCCGATCTTTCCGCCGGCGTGATCGACGAGGCCGAGGCGCGCCGGCGCCGCAAGGAGCTGGAAGAGGAAAGCTCCTTTTACGGCTCGATGGATGGCGCCTCCAAATTCGTGCGCGGCGATGCGATCGCCGGCCTTCTGATCACCGCCATCAACATCATCGGCGGCATCGTCATCGGCGTCACCCGCCACGGCATGTCGATGGGCGAGGCGGCCGACGTGTTCACCAAGCTTTCGGTCGGCGACGGCCTGGTCAGCCAGATCCCCGCGCTCATCGTTTCGCTCGCCGCCGGGCTTCTTGTCTCCAAGGGCGGCAACCAGGGCTCGGCGGACAAGATCGTGTTCGACCAGCTGGGCAACTATCCGCGGGCCCTGTTCGTCGCCGCCGGCCTGCTCGCGATCCTGGGCCTGATGCCCGGCCTTCCCGCGGTGCCCTTCCTGCTGCTGGCCGCCGGCATGGCCGCCATCGCCTATATCCGGCCGCTGATGCACCTCGCCGAGGAGGAAAAGAAACAGCAGGCGCTGACCGAAGAGGAAGAAGCCAGGCAGCGCGAAAGCCGGGACTCGGTCAAGAATTCGCTGGCCGTCCCCGAAATCCAACTTTCGCTGGGCAAGCAGCTTGCCACCCAGCTTCTGCCCAAGCGCCAGGACATGGGGCATCGCATGAAGCAGATGCGCAAGCGCTTCGCCTCCGAATACGGCTTCGTCGTGCCGGACGTGCAGCTTGTCGACGAGCACGACATCTCGCCCAAGGCCTACCGCATCAAGATCTACGGCACGACCGTGGTCGAGCATGAATTGCGCGTCGGCGAACTGTTGGCCTTCGCCGATCCTGCCCAGATCGTCGGCATTCCGCACACGGTGGTGCGCGAGCCGGCCTTCGGCGGCGAGGCGCTTTCGGTCATGGAGACCTTCCGCGACGATCTGCGGCGCATGAACATCGCAACGGCCGACAATGTCAGCGTGATCCTGACCCATTTGAGCGAAGTCGTGCGCAACAACCTGCCGCAGCTCTTCTCCTACAAGGCGATGAAGACGCTGATCAACGACATGGAGCCCGAATACCGCAAGCTCGCCGACGAGATCTGCACCACGCACGCCACCTATCCGGGGTTGCAGGCGGTGCTCAAGCTTCTGCTCGCCGAGCGCGTGTCGATCCGTAACCTGCCGCTGATCATCGAGGCGGTGGCCGAGATCGCGCCCACCACGCGCAAGTCCGAAACGATCGTCGAACATGTCCGCGCCCGCATGGCGCAGCAATTGTGCGGCGATCTGACGATCGACGGCGCGCTGCACATTGTCCGGCTCGGCAGCCGGTGGGAACTGGCCTTCCGCGAAGCGCTCAAGCGTGACGGAACCACGGGCGACGTCACGCAGTTCGACATCGATCCGCGCCAGCTTGAGGCGTTCGGCGCCGAGGTCGGCAAGGAGATCGCCGCCCAGAAGGCCAAGCACGACCGGATCGCCGTCGTCACGACGCCGGAGGCGCGGCCCTATGTCCGCATGATCGTCGAGCGCATGCACCCGGACGTTTCGGTCATGTCGCACCTTGAGATCGGCAAGGGCATCGAGATCCGCATCGTCGGTACGCTGTCGTGACCTGATGGAAGCTTACCTGACGGCGGGCTTTCTCCTTTTCTGCCGCATCGGCGCGGCTCTGATGGTGATTCCAGGTTTCTCCAGCGCGCGCGTCGCCGTGCGCGTCCGTCTGCTTGCGGCCGTCGCGCTGACGATGGCGCTCTTTCCGCTGATGGCGAGCGATCTGCTCGGCCGGATCGATGCCGCCGATGCGGGCGGGCTGGCCAGCGCGATCGTCGCCGAGCTTCTGATCGGCGGTGCCATCGGCCTGATCGTGCGCGTCTATCTGCTCGCGCTCGAATTCGTCATGGCCGCCGTCGCCATGTCTGTCGGCTATGGCGGTATGCTGGGGCCGAACATCGAGGGCCAGGAGCCGCAGGCGGCGCTGACGACCATCGTCTCGTTCACCGCGCTGATGATCCTGTTCGCCGCCGATTTCCACCATATCGTGCTGCGCGCGGCGCTTTCGTCCTACGATGCCTTTCCCGTCGGCGGTTTTCCCGATCCGGCCGTGCTGCTGGAGAATCTGGTCGACACGCTCGCGGTCACCTTCGCGATCGCCCTGCGTCTGGGCAGCCCCTTCATCGGCTTTGCGATCATCGCCAACATGCTTGTCGGCGCGCTCAACAAGCTGGCCGTGCAGATTCCGATCTATTTCGTGGCCCTGCCGGCCATGCTGCTCGGTGCGCTGGCCATGCTCTATTTCAATTTGCCGTTCATCATGAATGTGTTCGGCGGCAATCTTGAAGGTCTTTACCGGGGGTTTTGAATGAAGCGCAGCGCAAGCGCCATAGGGCGGCTGATCCGGGTCCAGCAGGCCATCGCCGATCTTGCGCGGCTCGACCATCGCGCCGTTTGCGCTGCCGCCGAGGACAAGCAGGCCGAGATCGACGCGCTCGAACGCTGGTCCGAGCGGTCCGACGCCCACGCCCTGCCGCTGCTCGACCTCGCCATCGAGCGGCAGCGCACGCTGGCGGCCGAGAAGGTCTCTCTGGGCCGCGCGCGGGAAGCGGCGCGCCAGCGCCTTGCCGGCGAGGCGGCGCGGTGCCACCCGCTGCGGCGCGCTCATGCCGAGGCGGTGAGGGCCGAGGAGCGGGCCGCGCAGGAAAGACAATTCGGCGAACTCTTCGATCGGCAGTGTGCACGGCCGAATCAAGGTTCCCGCAAGCCTGGCGCGCCATAATCGCGGCCATGGAAATCAACGCCCTTAAAATGCCCGCCGGCGATGCCGCGGCCGTTGCGAAGCCCGCCTCCCGCCCATCCATGCCGACGCCGGTGGCCGGCGAGGCGTTCACCGAGGCGGCGGGGCGGATGGAAGCCGGATTTCCGGCCGGCAACGCCGCCCGCGCGCAACCGGCCGAAAGTCCGGGTTGGAAGCAGCTTGAGACCTTGCTCGTTCAGCAGATGCTTCAGTCGATGCTGTCCTCGGAAGAGGGCGGCCTCTTCGGCAAGGAGCTCGGCAGCGACCATTACGCATCCTTCATGGCCGAGCAGTTCGCGGCCCGCCTGTCCGACGGGCTCGACCTGGGCATCGCATCGCGGCTCGACCGCCATTACGGCTCCGGAGACGATACATGACCCATGCCTACGCGGCCGCCGGCGCCGCCCACGACACCGCTGTCCATGACGCTGCTGTCCATGACACCGTCCTGCGCCTGGTGGCTCGGCTGACCGGCATCGTCGACGGCGAATGCGCCGCCATCCGCGGCAACCCGGCCGCCGACCTTTCGGGTTTCGTGGACGCAAAGAACAGGGCGCTTTACGAACTCGAACTGGCCATCCGGAACGAGAGGTCGGTCCTTGCCGACCCGCATGCGCGTGTCGCGCTCAAACGGTTGCGGGACGCGCTGGCGGCCAGCGAAACGCTTTTGCAGGCCCATATCATGGCCGTCGGCGATGCGATCGGCGTGGTCGAGCAGATTTCCGGTGCCGTGCCGTCCGACGGCACCTACGGCAATCCCGCCTACGGCAAGCCGGCGGCCTATCTGTGATCGGCCAGGGCTTTGCGGTCCTGCTGGCCGTCGGCGCCTCGCTGGGCGGGCTCTATGGCGGCACGATGATGGCCCTCGATGCGGCCGGCGACGGCGAGGCCGGCCATGATGCGCAGGCGGCCGGCGGTATCCTGCGCACCGAACTGACGGCGACCCCCCTGGTCACCGGCACCAGCATCCACGGCTACATCATCGGCCGCTACGTCGTCTCGTACGACACCGCAATCCGGGCCGGGCGCAATCTGCCGCTGGAGACGCTGATCGGTCACGCGGTCAACGGCTTCTTCTACGGCAATGCGTCCGGCACGTTCTGGCTTGACGGGCCGCTGGACATGAACGCGATCGCCGAAGGGTTGAAGGCGTCGATCAATGAAGCGGCCGGCGCGCCGGTCGTCACCGCGCTCGCCGTCCGCCAGCTCGACTATCTGAAGGCGCCGGAAATCCGCCAGCCCGTCATCTCCTTCGACCGGTGATCACCTCTTGACACTGCCCGGCCGGCCGGGCCCGATGCGGAAGAACGCCGTTTCGACGATGGTGTGCCCGGCGACGAGCGCGCCTTTCTGCGCCGCGCACCGCTCTTGGGCGTCTTGCGGGCTCGTGCCCACCGAAAGCGCGCGGATCATCGCATCTGCGACCGCCGACACGGCGAGATGGAACTCCTCGTCCGAATATCCGCCCGGCAGCGTGGCGGACGCCTCGACGACGCAATAGCCGATCCGGCCGCCGCCCTGATAGATCGGCACCGAGACGGCGGACAGCGGCACCGCCTGGCTGAGGCTGACGATGGGCATCGGTGCGCCGCCTTCGCCGAACAGCCGTTCGGAGAAGGCGCCCACATAGGCGCCAGCCATCGCAACCAGCGCGACGCCCAGTGCGGTTCCGATCGTGCTGACAGGGTTCATGGCGCGCTCCGCAGGATCATCTGACCGCATGATCGCCGCGCGGCCTTGCGCGAGGCCGGCCATCTTCAGTCGAGCGGCAGCGCCGCCGTCTCCTTGATCGTGTCGAGCACGATCGCGGTCTTGACGTGCTGCACCGCCTCGTGGGCGAGCAGCGTGCCGTTGATGAAGTCGGACAAGGCGTTCAGGTCCCCGGTGACGACCTTGATCGAATAGTCCATCTCGCCGGTCAGCGCGTGCGCCTCCAGAATGTTCGGCGCGGCGCGGACCAGCCGGGCAAAGCGCTCCGCATTGCCCTCGGTGTGGGTCGCCAGCGTCACCGAGATGATCGACACCAGCGAAAAGCCGGCCCGCTCACGGTCGATCCATGCGTGGTAGCCGGCGATCAGGCCGGCCTCCTCCAGCCGCGTGCGGCGGCGCGAGCACTGCGAGGGCGACAGGCCGACGATCTCCGAAAGCTCGTTGTTGGTGAGCCGTCCGTCGCGTTGCAGCGCCGCGAGAATCGTGCGGTCGAACCTGTCGATGGTGGCTTCGGTCATATCGCTTGCCTTACGGATACACGGATCGTGCGAAAAATCGCCAATAAACGCTCGCTTTGCAAGCATCGTGCGCGGCAGCCGCGCTATCATGGTCAAGAACACGCATTGGGAGAGCGCCATGGGACCGTTTCCGCACGATGCGCCGCGCGCGCAGATCACGGATGCCAATCCGGCCGGCACCGATGGGCTCGAGTTCGTCGAATTCGCCCATCCCGAGCCCGGAAGGCTCGAAGACCTGTTCGCCATGATGGGCTACAGGCCGGTCGCCCGGCACGGCACGAAGGCCGTCACGGTCTGGCGCCAGGGCGACATCAACTACATCGTCAATGCCGAGCCCGGCAGCCACGCGATGCGCTTTGCGGACGGGCACGGCCCGTGCGCCGCGTCCATGGCTTGGCGCGTGGCCGACGCCGAGCACGCGTTCGAGCACGCGGTGCGCCTTGGCGCCGAGCCCTACATGCATGACGACCGGGCGCTCGACGTGCCGGCCATCGTGGGCATCGGCGGTTCGCTCATCTATTTCGTCGACCGGTACGGCGAGGCCGGCTCGGCCTATGACGCACGGTTCCAATGGCTGGGCGAGCGCGACCCCAAGCCCGTGGGCATCGGTTTTTACTATCTCGACCACCTGACCCACAATGTCTATCGCGGCAACATGGACAAGTGGTGGGCCTTCTATCGCGACCTGTTCGGCTTCAGCCAGATCCACTTCTTCGACATAGAGGGCAAGATGACCGGCCTGATCAGCCGCGCGATCACCTCGCCATGCGGGAAGATCCGCATTCCGCTGAACGAATCGACCGACGACAACAGCCAGATCGAAAGCTATCTGAAGAAGTATCGGGGCGAGGGCATCCAGCACATCGCGGTCGGCACCGAGGCGATCTACGACGCCACCGACCGGCTCGCCGACAACGGCCTCAAATTCATGCCCGGCCCGCCGGACGTCTATTACGAGATGTCGCAAGGCCGCGTGAACGGCCATCAGGAGCCGATCGAGCGCATGAGGAAGCACGGCATCCTGATCGACGGGGAAGGGGTGTTCGACGACGCCAACGGCGACCGGATGACCAGGGTCCTGCTCCAGATCTTCTCCAAGACCGTGGTCGGGCCGATCTTCTTCGAGTTCATCCAGCGCAAGGGTGACGAGGGCTTCGGCGAGGGCAATTTCCGCGCCCTGTTCGAATCGATCGAGGCCGAGCAGATCGCAACCGGGGAGCTTTCGGTCGAAGCGGCGCAGTAGCCGACTGTGCCACCCTCATCGTGAGGTGCGACCATCCCCCGCATCGCACGTAAGGGAACGTGTCGGCGCCCGCATCGAATGATCCGCTTTTGCGAATCAAGCTGGGCGCGTTCCGCAAGGCACGGGGCCGGCGGCGCGCACCGGGTACGCAGGACATGATCCCGGTGTCGCGCCGCTTGCCGGCCGGCCCGCCCCCTGGGGCGCGAGCCGACAGCCCGGTGCTGTTTGCGTGTCTGGGATAGGCCGCAACCGGTGACCTGCGTCTTAACCGCGGCACCCCGAAATTACGGGAGGCTGACGTGCCGGGGAGCGCTTTGCGGCATGTCCGTGCCGTGACACAGTGGGGCGTGTTTGCAAGGGGGCGAGGATGACCTTCGGAACCGGCGACGGGCTCAGGCCATGGGCCGAAAGCGCGCGCGATCTCGTCAATGTCGCCATGGGCCGCAAGCCCGCCGATCTGGTGGTCCGGGGCGGCCGCTGGGTGAACGTGCATTCGGGCGAGGTGATCGACGGCACCGATCTGGCCGTCATCGACGGCCGCTTTGCCTGGTGCGGTCCGGACGCCGGCCACTGTGTCGGCGAGGGGACCGAAATCGTCGAGGCGGGCGGGCGCTATCTCGTGCCGGGGCTGTGCGACGGCCACATGCATGTCGAAAGCGGCATGGTCACGGTGAGCGAATTCGCCCGCGCCGTGATCCCGCACGGCACCACCTCCATGTTCATCGACCCGCATGAGATCGCCAACGTGCTGGGCCTGGACGGCGTGCGCATGATGCATGACGAGGCGCTCGAAATGCCCATCAACGTGTTCGTGCAGATGCCGTCCTGCGTGCCGTCGGCGCCGGGGCTCGAACATGCGGGCGCCTCGCTCGGGCCCCAGGAAATCGCACAAGCCATGAGCTGGCCGAACATTGTCGGCCTTGGCGAGGTGATGAACTTTCCCGGCGTCGCCGCCAACGACCAGACCATGGTCGGCGCGATCGCGGCGACCGTGGCCGCCGGCAAGACCGTGGGCGGGCACTATGCCTCGCCCGATCTTGGCATCCCCTTCCACGGCTATGTCGCCGGCGGCCCCCAGGACGATCACGAGGGCACGCGCGCCGAGGACGCCGTCGCCCGCGTCCGGCAGGGCATGAAGGCGATGCTGCGGCTCGGCTCGGCCTGGTACGACGTCGCCGAGCAGATCAAGGCGGTGACCGAGCACGGGCTCGATCCGCGCAACTTCATCCTGTGCACCGATGACTGCCATTCGGGCACGCTGGTGCGCGAGGGGCATATGGACCGCGTGGTCCGCCACGCCGTCGCCCGGGGGCTTGCCCCGGTCACCGCGATCCAGATGGCGACGCTGAACACGGCCCAGCACTTCCGGCTCGAACGCGAACTGGGCTCGATCGCGCCCGGTCGCCGCGCCGATTTTCTGCTTGTCTCCGACCTCGCCGAACTGACGATCGATCAGGTCTGGGCGCGCGGCGTGAAGATGGCCGACACGGGCGCGCTGATCGGCGAGATCGCGCCCTACCGCTATCCGGCCGACGCCCGGAACACCGTCCGGCTCGGCAAGCGATTGACGGCCGCCGATTTCCTGATCGAGGCGCCGGTCAATGAGGGCAGGGTCGATGTGCGCGTGATCGGCGTCATCGAGAACCAGGCGCCGACGCGCGCGCTTGAGGCCACGCTCAAGGTGGAGGGCGGCGTGGCGCGGATGGACCGGGCGAACGATGTCTGCCAGATCGCGCTCGTCGAGCGCCACAGGGGCACCGGCGCGGTGACGAACGGTTTCGTTTCCGGCTTCGGCTACACCGAGGATTGCGCCATGGCCTCGACCGTCGCCCATGACAGCCATCACATGGTCGTCGTCGGCACCGACCGTGACGACATGGCCAAAGCGGCCAATCTGCTCGGCGAGGTGGGCGGCGGCGTGGTCATGGTCTCGAAGGGCGAGGTTCTGGCGCTGGTCGAACTGCCGATCGCGGGGCTCATGAGCGACGCGCGCGCCGAGACCGTCGCGGCCAGGGCCGACGCGCTGGGCGCGGCGATGCGGCAAATGGGCTGCACGCTCAACAACGCCTATATGCAGCATTCGCTGCTGGCATTGATCGTCATTCCCGAACTGCGCATCTCCGATGTCGGGCTGGTGGACGTGCGCACGTTCGAGAAGGTGGATGTGTTCGTTTGAGGGTCACTCGAATGCGCGTTCCCAGTCCTGTCCGCCGTAAAAGAAGCCCAGGAAGGTCACGGTCTCGTCGTCGACCGTGAAGGCGATGCCGACCCGGCGCTCGAACCCGACGATCCGAAGGCCAGGCAACAGATCGTCGCGCAGGGCGCCGCGCTCGGCGGCGAGATCGAAACTGAAACAGAATGCGCGCAAACGCCGGATATATGCGATGGCTATATTCGGCCCTGCCGCCGCCAGAACCCGTTCGTAGATAGCGTTCAGTTCGGCATCGGCTTTAGGGGTGAATTGCACCCGGCGTTCTTTCATTCCTCGGAAAACCGGTCGCGGTGGCGGCGCTCAATGGCATCGAACACCGCCGCGCCATCCAGAAGCTGCGACGGGTCCGCCTTGACGGCCTCGTATGTGGGGACGACCTCGTCCCTGAGCCATTGCTCGATGGCCTCGTCACGCGCGCGCAGCGCCCGCAGTCCGGCGCGCACGACCTCGCTCGCGGACGCGTACTGGCCCGATTGGACAAGGCGGTCGATATAGTCAGACTGGGCCGACGGCAGGCTGACGGTTCTTTTTTCGGTTTGCGGCATGGCGTTCACCGGGTCGGTATGCATAATTCCTACCATGGTCGACGCCACCGCTTCAAGCGGGTTTATGGCCGGCGGCCGGGGCAGCGCATATCGAGGCGATGGACAGGATGTTCTTTAAGCGATGATCATGGACCGGCGGACCGATCTTGACGAGGTGCGCGGCTTTTATGCCGCCCTTGTGGCGCAGAAGGCCGGCTGCTCCGATCCGCGCATCGAGCGCGCCTTCGCGCTCGTGCCGCGCGAGGCGTTCCTGCCGCCTGGCCCTTGGCATGTCATGGCGCGCATGCGGTATCTGCGCACGCCGAGCGCCGATCCCGTCTATGTCTATGCCGACACGGTGATCGCCCTCGATCCGGCCAGGACGGTCAACAATGGCGAGCCGTCCCTCCATGCCGCCTGGATGAACGCCGTCGAACCCAGGCCCGGCGAAACGGTCTGCCATATCGGCGCGGGCACCGGCTACTATTCGGCGATCCTGTCCGTTCTCGTCGCGCCCGGCGGCAGGGTTCGCGCCTATGAGGTCGAGTCCCGCCTGGTCGCCATGGCCGATACCGCGCTGGCGCCCTATGAGGGGATCGATCTGGTCGCGGCCGATGCCACCCGGACGCCGCTGCCGAAGGCCGATATCGTCTATGTCAGCGCCGCGGTGGCCGCGCCGCCGGTTGCCTGGCTCGACGCGCTGGCGCCCGGCGGGCGGATGATCTTTCCCTGGCGGCCGTCGGACGATATCGCCCTGACGATCCGCGTCCGGCGGCGCAAGGGGGGGTGGGCGATCAAGCCGCTGATGCCGTCCTGGTTCATCGCCTGCGTCGGCGCGTGCAGCGGGATCGAGGCCGTCAAGCGGCCCGACGGCCAGGGCGCCGGCTCGGTCCGGTCGATCTGGAAACGGGCCGATCGCGCCCCGGACGGCAGCGCGGTCGCGGTCTATGAGGATGTCTGGTTCTCGTCCGATCCGGCGCCGGAATGATCCGGCCGGTCAGTCCCGCCAGAAGGCCGGCGACAGCAGCACGAGGACCGTGAACAGTTCCAGCCGGCCCAGCAGCATGCCGCAGGCCAGGATCCATTTGGCGCTGTCTTCGAGCGCGCCGAAATTGCCCGCCGGACCGATCACGTCGCCAAGGCCGGGGCCGACGTTGGACAGCGCCGTCAGCGAGCCGGAAAGCGCCGTCGTCAGGTCCGCTCCGGTCATCGCCACCAGCACCGTGCCGATGCCGGCGAGCAGGAAGAACGTGCCGAAATACATCATCGTCACATATTGCTGCTGGTCGGTCACCGAGATCGCGCCCGAGCGCACCGTGCGGATCGCGTGCGGATAGATGAAGGTCTCCAGCGAGCGCTTGATGATGCCGTAAAGGACGATCCAGCGCGTCGCCTTGATGCCGCCCGTGGTCGAGCCCGCGCACCCGCCCAGCACCGTCGCCACCAGGATCAGGGCCACGGTGAACGCGTTCCACTCCATATAGTTGTCGACGGCGTAGCCGGTGGTGGTCACGATCGACACCACGGTGAAGACCGCCTTGGTGAAGCCCTCGCGGAATTCGATGGTTCCCGACAGGTCGAGCTGCATCGACAGAAGAATCGCCAGGAACAGCGTGTAGCCGAGGAACACCAGCACCTGATTGTCGCGGAAGGCGTCGAAGCGCGCCCTCAGGGCGAGCAGGATCAGCGCCGTGAACGGCAGGGCGGCGATGATCATGAAGACGATCGCCACCCAGTGCGTCCATGGGCTGGTGAAGAAGGCGAAGGAGCGGTCGTGGGTGGAGAAGCCGCCCGAGGCCATGGTCGTCATGGCGTGGTTGATCGCGTCGAACCCGCTCATGCCGGACCAGGCGTAAAGGGACGCGCACACAAGGGTCAGGGCCGCATAGATGCCGACGACCGAATAGGCATAGGTCGAAAAGCGCGCGAACGGCCGGTCGTAGCGGTCGGACGATTCGATCTTGAAGAAGCTGGCCCCGCCGATCTTCAGGAAGGGCAGGATGAACAGGCCCAAGACGATCACGCCCAGCCCGCCGATCCATTGCAGCATGGAGCGCCACAAGAGAATGCCCGGCGGCATCGTGTCGAGCCCGCTCAGCACGGTCGAGCCCGAGGCGGTGGCCCCGGACACGGCCTCGAAGAAGGCATCCGCGCGGCTCATTTCGATGGTCGAGAACAAAAAGGGCACGGCGGCGGTGGCCGAAAAGGTCAGCCACAGCATGTTGACGACAAGGAAGGTGAAGCGTGTCGACACCACCGGCGGGCCGGAGCGGGTCGCGACCGCGATCAGCGCCGACAGGCCGCCGATCATCGCGGCCGAGGAGGCGAACACCTTCCAGTCCTCATTGTCGTAGTAGAGGTCGACAAGGCCCGGGATCAGCATCATGGTCGCCAGATAGAAGGCGAAGATCGCGCTCACATGCACCGCGCTGCGCAGCATGTTGGCATTCATTGGGGCTGCGGCTCCCGGGTTCGACCTGTCCCGCCATTGGCAAACGGGGTTGAGCGCGTATACACGGTGCCCCGCGCCGATGCCAAAGACTTTCGGCGGCGCGGCACGGAGATCAGCGCCATGGACATATCCGATCCGGCCCGGTTCGAAAGCGGCGTGCGCGCCGCGCGCAAGGCGATGGACGGGCTCGTTCCGCCGACGCCCTTGCAGGAGAACGTCTTTTTGTCGCAGCGCTGCGGCGCGCGCGTGTTCCTCAAGCGCGAGGACCTGTCGCCCGTGCGCTCCTACAAGATTCGCGGCGCGTTCAACTTCATGCGCAAGCGCATCGGCGCCGGCCGGCAATCGCGCTTCGCCTGCGCGTCCGCCGGCAATCACGCGCAAGGGTTCGCCTATGCGTGCCGCCATTTCGGCGTGACCGGCACCGTCTTCATGCCGGTGACCACTCCGCGCCAGAAGATCGACAAGACCCGTGCCTTCGGAGGCGATGCGGTCGCCATCGAACTGGTTGGCGACATCTTCGATGCCTGCAACCGGGCAGCGCTGGATTTCGCCGCGCGCGAAGGCGCGGTCATGGTTCCGCCCTTCGACGATCCCGACATCATCGAGGGCCAGGCGACCGTGGCGCTGGAGATCGCCGAGCAGTTGCCCTGCGGGGTCGCGATGGACCGTCTGCACGTCGCCGTGGGCGGGGGCGGACTGACCAGCGGCATGACGCTCCTGTTCGAGGCGCTCGGCCTGTCGCCGAAGATGATGCTGGTCGAGCCTGCCGGGGCGCCGAGCCTGAAGCGCGCGCTGGAAGCGGGCGAGCGGGTGCGGCTGCCGCGGATCGACAATTTCGTCGACGGGGCCGCCGTCGCCGAGATCGGCGCGGCTGATCACCTCGCAGTTCTCGTAGATCTCTTCTATATGTCCACAGAAGACTTCGAATTGCGGGATTACCATTTCGCCAGTTAAAGCCTTGTTGATAAGGTCGATGTTGTCCATGATCATCCTGGAAAGAAATGGCAT
>NZ_CFIFWG010000077.1:0-13731 GCF_984466335.1 Roseitalea sp.
CGCGGCGCTGGCCGGTCACCGCAGCGCCGAGCCCGTCGTCCGGTTCCGCACCACGGCCGACGGCGGCGGCCGGCCCGTCACCGTCCTGGCCATCGTCAACGAGAACAAGCCATTCCTGTTCGACTCGGTTCTGGGCGAGATCAACGCCCTTGCGCCGTCCGTCGAATTCGTCGTTCACCCGGTCCTCGACATCAACCATGGCGAGGCGGGCTTCGAGGTGATCGACAAGTCAAGGCCCGGCATGGCGTTGCAGCGGACCGTGCGCACGAGCGTGATCGTCGCCGTCGTCTCGGGCGTGAACGAGCGGGAGGCCGAAACGCTCGCCGCCAGCATTGGCGCCACGCTCGGCCAGGTGGGCGCGGCGGTGCGCGACTGGACCGCCATGCTGGAGCGGCTCGACGCGATCGTCGCCGAACTGAAAACCGGCGTGCTGCCGGCGCGCCGGCGCGACGTCAAGGAAGCGCTCGAATTCCTGCACTGGCTGCGCGAGGACAATTTCACCTTCCTGGGCATCCGCGAATATGACTTCGTCGGCGGCGAGAAGCGCGGCCGCCTCCAACGCGCGGACCGGCCGGCGCTGGGCATTCTGAGCGATCCCGATGTCCGCATCCTGCGGCGCGGCGGCGATCCGGTGACCACGACCCCCGAGATCCGGGCCTTCCTGAACAGCCGCGACATCCTCATCGTCACCAAGGCGAACCTGAAGTCCGTCGTGCACCGCCGCACCCACATGGACTATATCGGCATCAAGCGCTACGACGACAAAGGCAGGCTCGTCGGCGAGTTGCGGCTGGTCGGCCTGTTCACCTCGACCGCCTACACCCGCTCGGTGCTGCGCATTCCCTATATCCGCTCGAAGATCGAGGCGGTCGTCAAGCGCTCCCATCACGATCCCGACAGCCATTCGGGCAAGGCGCTGCTGAACGTGCTCGAATCCTATCCGCGCGACGAGCTGTTCCAGATCGGCGTACCCGCGCTGACCCGCCACGCCGAGGCGATCGTGGCGCTCGCCGACCGGCCGCGCGTGCGCGTGCTCAGCCGGATCGACGCGTTCGACCGGTTCGTGTCGATCATCGTCTTCGTGCCGCGCGACCGGTACGATTCCGAAGTCCGCGAGCGCATCAGCGCCCATATGGCCGACATGTACGAAGGACACGTGTCGGCCTTCTATCCGGCTTTTCCCGAGGGCCAGCTCGCCCGCGTGCACATCATCGTCGGCCGCCGCTCCGGCAAGACGCCCACCCCGACCCTGGCCTCCCTGGAGCGGGGCGTGTCGGCGATCGTGCGCACCTGGGAGGACGCGCTGCGCGACGCCGTCCGGGAAGCGGGCCTTGCGATCGAGGGCGGGCTGTTCTCGTTCCCCGAAGCCTATCGCGACACCGTATCGCCCGGTCAGGCGGTTTCCGACCTGGCGTTCATCGACACGATCACCGCGCAAGAGCCCCTGGCGGTGGACTTCCATCGGGACGAGGATGCCCAGGACCATGTCGCATCGCTGCGCATCTTTCATGCCGGCGAGCCGGTCGCCCTGTCCGAGCGCGTCCCGCTTCTCGAAAATATGGGGTTCCGGGTCATTTCCGAGCTGACCTACCGGATCGGGTGCGGGGCCTCCGACGAGGAGCGGCCCCACTGCATCTGGCTGCACGTGATGCGGATCGAGAGCGCGGCGGGCACCGCGATCATGCCGGACGGTGACGGCGCGCCGTTCGAGGACGCCTTCCGCGCGGTCCGGGCCGGCGAGATCGACGATGACCGCTACAACGCGCTGACCCTTGCGGCGGGCATGAGCGCGCGCACCGTCACCGTGCTGCGCGCCTATGGCCGCTATCTGCGCCAGGCCGGCATCGCCTACAGCCAGGACTATATCGCGCGCACGCTCGAACGCCATGCCGGCCTCGCCCGGCAACTGTTCGAACTGTTCGACGCCCGCCTCAACCCGGCGCGCCTGGCCGACCCGGACGAGGACACCGCCGCCACGCAGAAGCGCCTTCTGGCGGCGTTCCGCGACGCGCTCGCCGATGTGCCCTCGATCGACGAGGACCGCATCCTGCGCCGTTTCCGCTCGGTGATCCAGGCAACGCTCAGAACCAGCTTCTACAATCCCGACCCGCAGGGCGGGGACCGGCTCACGCTCGCCCTCAAGCTCGATCCCGGGGCGATCGATATCCTGCCCGCGCCGCGCCCGTTTCGCGAAATCTTCGTCTTCGGGCCGGAGGTCGAGGGCGTTCATCTGCGCTTCGGCCCGATCGCGCGCGGGGGCCTGCGCTGGTCGGATAGGTCCGAGGACTATCGCACCGAGGTGCTGGGTCTGGTCAAGGCGCAGCAGGTCAAGAACGCGGTGATCGTGCCCGTCGGCGCCAAGGGCGGCTTCCTGCCCAAGCGCCTGCCGCGCGGCGGCACGCGCGAAGAGGTCTTCGAGGCCGGCCGCCAAGCCTATGTCACCTTCGTCTCCGCGCTCCTTTCGGTGACCGACGATCTGGACGGCGATACGGTCGTGCCGCCGCCGCAAACCGTCCGCCGTGACGGAGAGGACCCCTATCTGGTCGTCGCCGCCGACAAGGGCACGGCGAGCTTTTCGGACACCGCCAACGCGATCTCCCAGGCGCACGGCTTCTGGCTCGACGATGCGTTCGCCTCGGGCGGTTCGGCCGGCTACGACCACAAGAAGATGGGGATCACCGCGCGCGGCGCCTGGGAGGCGGTCAAGCGCCATTTCCGCGAGATGGACAAGGACATCCAGACCGAGCCCTTCACCGTGGTCGGGGTGGGCGACATGTCGGGCGATGTGTTCGGCAACGGCATGCTGCTGTCCGGGCAGATCCGGCTGGTCGCCGCCTTCGACCATCGCGACATCTTCATCGACCCGGACCCGGACCCGGCGGCGAGCTTTGCCGAGCGCAAGCGGCTGTTCGCGCTGGGCCGGTCGAGCTGGCAGGACTATGACGCATCGAAACTGTCGAAAGGCGGCGGCGTCTTCCCGCGCAGCCAGAAGCAGATCGCGCTCTCGAAGGCCGCCGCTGCCGCGATCGGGCTCGACAGGCAGAAGGTCTCGCCGTTCGAGATCATGACCGCGATCCTGAAGGCCGATGTGGAGCTGCTCTGGTTCGGCGGCATCGGAACCTATGCGCGCGCGTCCGGCGAGCGCGATGCCGAGGTCGGCGACCGGGCGAACGACGCCATCCGGGTCCAGGCGCGGGAGCTGCGCGCCAGGGTGGTCGGCGAGGGCGCCAATCTGGGGCTGACCCAGCGCGCGCGGATCGAGTACGCCCTTGCCGGCGGACGCTGCAACTCCGATGCGATCGACAATTCGGCCGGCGTCAATTCGTCCGACGTGGAGGTCAACATCAAGATCGCGCTCGCCGGCGCGCTGGCCGACGGCACGCTTGAGCGACAAGGGCGCGACACGCTGCTTTCCGCGATGACCGGCAGCGTCGCCGATCTCGTCCTGCGCAACAATTACGAGCAGACGCTGGCCATCAGCCGCGCCGAGCGGCGCGGGACGGCCAACCTGCCCCTTCAGGCCCGGCTCATGGCGTCCCTGGAGGAGCGCGGCCTGCTCGACCGTCCGGTCGAGCTGCTGCCCGACGAGGACATGCTGGCCGAGCGCCGGCAGGCCGGGCAGGGCTTGTCCCGCCCCGAGATCGGCGTGCTCCTGTCCTATGCCAAGATCGTGCTGTTCGACGATCTGGTCCGTTCGGATCTGCCGGACGATCCGCATCTCGAAAAGGACCTTGCGGCTTACTTCCCGCCCCGCATGCGCGAGCCCTATGGCGACCGGATCGGGAGCCACCGGCTGCGCCGGGAGATCATCGCCACCCAGCTCGCCAACCAGATCGTCAACCGTGGCGGTCCCTCCGTGATCAGCCGCTTCGAGGATGCGACGGGCATGCTGCCGTCCGGCATCGCGCGCGCCCATGTGGTGTGCCGCGACGCCTACGGGATCGAGCCGCTGCATGCAGCCGTCGACGCGCTCGACAACAAGGTGGCGGGCGACGTCCAGCTCGAAATATACGACGAACTGGCCGAGGCGCTGCGCGCCGCCATCGGCCAGTATCTCAAATGCGGCGACATGGCCGGGCCCATGGGTCCGGCGGTCGAACGGCTCGCGGCCGCGCGCGCGGCGCTGGAGCCGGCCCTGATGAGGATCGCGCCGGACTATCTGGTCAACTGGATGAAGGGGCGGCGCGGCCGGTTCGGCGCGGCCGGGCTCGGCGATGGGGCGGCCCGGCGCCTGGCCATGCTGCCCATCACCGCCATGGCGCCAGACATTTTGGCCGCAAGCGACGCAACGGACCGCCCGACCGTCGATGCGGCGCGCGGCTATTTCGACGTCACCAGGCGCTTCCGCATCGGCCGGCTCGAACATCTCGCCCACCGGCTGGCGGCGCACGACTATTTCGACGGCCTGGCCCGACAGCGGGCGCTCGACACGATTCACGCCGCGCGCCTGGCCATCACCATCGCCGCGCTGACCGAGGGCGAGGGCGCCGATCCGACGCAGGCCGTCGGCGCCTGGGTCGACGTCAACAAGATGCGGATCGGCCGCGTTCAGGACCGCATCGCCGAGTTGACCGACCATGGCGACCTGACGGTTTCGCGCCTGACGGTCGCGGCCGGGCTGCTCGGCGACCTGGTGGCATGAGCCGACCGAGCATCCGCAAAAGGACCCGCCAATGACCGCAACGCTTCAGGCACCCGCGCCAGCCCCGGCCGCCAAACGCCGGGGAATCGTGAGCTGGATGCTGTTCGACTGGGCCGCCCAGCCCTTCCACACGCTGGTCATCACCTTCGTGTTCGCGCCCTATTTCGCAAGCCGGGTCGCCGCCAATCCCGTCGAGGGCCAGGCCGACTGGGCTTTCGCGGCCACCGTGGGCGGCTTCATCATCGCCGTGCTGGCCCCGGTGCTCGGCGCGCTGTCGGACGCCACGGGGCCGCGCAAACCGTGGATCTTCGGTTTCTCGGCGGTGGCGGTCGCCGCCGTCTTCACACTCTGGTACGTCACGCCCGATCCCGCGCCGGGCAATATCGCGCTGGCGCTGGTCGCCTTCGTGATCGCCCTGATCGGCTTTGAGTTCGCCGCCATCTTCAACAATGCGATGATGCCGGGGCTGGTCGGGCGCGACCGGCTGGGCGGGCTGTCCGGCAATGCCTGGGCGCTCGGCTATGCCGGCGGGCTGATCTGCCTGATCGTCATGCTCGCCCTGATGGTCGCCAGCCCCGAAAGCGGCAGGACGCTTGTCGGCCTCGATCCGATCCTGGGGCTCGATCCGGCCGCCGGCCAGGGCGACCGCGCGTCGGGGCCGCTGACGGCGATCTGGTTCACCGTGTTCGTCATCCCGCTGTTCCTGTTCACGCCCGACGCGCCGCGCCGCGCCGACATCGCCAACGCTTTCGCCAGCGGCCTGCGGGAACTGTGGGGCACCGTCCGTAGCCTGCCCCGCCGCCGCAGCCTTTTCGCCTTCCTGGGCGCGTCCATGTTCTATCGCGATGCACTCAACGGCCTTTACACGTTCGGCGGCATCTATGCGGTCGGCGTGCTCGGCTGGTCGACCATCCAGCTTGGCGTGTTCGGCATCCTGGCGTCGGTGACCGGCATCTTCGGCTGCGTGCTGGGCGGCTGGCTCGATGCGCGCATCGGCACCAAGCGGGTGGTCACGATCACGATCGTCGCGCTTGTGGCCTCCTGCGCCCTGGTCATCTCGACCACCCAGACGCAGATCCTGTTCATTGAGGTCGCAGGGGGGTCGGCCGCGCCCGACATCGTCTTCTATGTGGCCGGAGCGCTGATCGGCGCGGCCGGCGGCGCCTTGCAGGCCGCCTCGCGGCCGCTTCTGGTCGATCAGATCGACACTCCCGAAAAGATGGGCGAGGCCTTCGGCCTCTATGCGCTTTCGGGCCGGGCGACCGCTTTCCTGGCGCCGGCCGGCATCTGGCTGTTCACGGAGATCTCGGGCAGTCAGCGCATCGGCATCACGCCGATCCTGATCCTGTTCGCCCTCGGCCTTTTGCTGCTGATCCCGGTGCGGTCGAAGACCTGAAATCAGAGATCGCGACCGATGGCGAGGAACTTGTCGCGCCGCTCCTTCCTGAGCGTTGCGCCGTCCTTTCCGCCAAGCCGGTCCATCGCCTTTTTCAGGTGGCTGTCCGTCTCGGCCATCACGGCGGCATGGTCGCGGTGGGCGCCGCCCAGCGGCTCGGGCACGATGCCGTCGATGATCTTCAACGCCTTGAGGTCCTGCGCGGTGATCTTCATCGCCGTCGCCACGTCCCTGGCGCGCGCCGCATCGCGCCACAGGATCGACGCGCCCGCTTCCGGCGAGATCACCGAATAGATGGCGTGTTCGAGCATATAGACCTTGTTGGCCGTGGCGATGGCGATCGCGCCGCCCGAGCCGCCCTCGCCGACGATCACCGAGATGATCGGGACCGACAGGTTGAGGCATTTTTCGGTGGACCGGGCAATGGCCTCGGCCTGGCCGCGCTCCTCGGCGCCGATGCCCGGATAGGCCCCCGCCGTGTCGACCAGCGTGATCACGGGCAGGCCGAACCGGTCGGCCAGGTCCATGATCCGCACCGCCTTGCGATACCCCTCCGGCCGCGCCATGCCGAAATTGCGCGCAAGGCGCGTCTTGGTGTCATGGCCCTTCTCCTGCCCGATGATGGCGACGGGCGCGCCGTGAAAGCGGGCGAAGCCGGCCATCACCGCATGGTCCTCGGCAAAGCCGCGGTCGCCGGCGAGCGGCGTGTATTCGGTGAACAGCGCATCGATGAAATCGACGCAGTGGGGCCGGTCGGGATGGCGGGCGACCATCGCCTTCTGCCACGGGGTCAGCTTGCGATAGGCCTCGACGAGCGCTTCATGGGAGCGCTTTTCGAGCCGGGCGATCTCCTCGGCCACGTCGACGGCGCCCTCGCCGCTGTCGGCCAGCTTCTTGAGCTCAAGGATCTGGCCCTCCAGATCGGCGATCGGTTTTTCGAACTCAAGATAGCTGTACATGCCCTGCCCGGTTCCCCTGGCCGTTCCGTCCGGCCTTTTGCGCTCCGCAGGTGGCGGCAAAAGGGCTGTGTGTCAAGAAGCGGCGCGGCGGGGCCCCCGTCGCCGGCCGGCCGCGCCGGCAAGCGGATGGTGCGCGCTGACCAGCGCGTGCAGCCTCTCGTCGACAATATGGGTGTAGACCTGCGTGGTCGAGATGTCGGCATGACCGAGCAGTTGCTGCACAACGCGCAGGTCGGCGCCGTTTTGCAGAAGATGCGTGGCGAAGGCATGGCGCAGCACATGCGGCGAAAGCTGCGCGGCCGGTATGCCGCAACGGACGCCGAGCCCCTTGATGTCCCGGGCCAGCACCTGCCGGGCGACCGGCGCGGAAAACGCCCCGTTGGGAAAAAGGTGCGGGCAGCCCGCCGCGCGCGGATCGCCGGCCAGCCCGTCGCGATAGGTCCGGCAGGCCGCCCGGGCCGCATCGGACAGCGGCACGAGCCGCTCCTTGCCGCCCTTGCCCCTGACGACGAAGAAGGGTTCGGCGCGCTCAAGGATCAGCGCCGGCAGCGTGGTCAGCTCGCCGACCCTGAGGCCGGTGGCATAGAGCAGTTCGACGGCGGCGCGGGTCCGCCGCGTGCGCAACGCCCCGATCTTCGATTGCGCCGGGTCCTCCGCCTCCACCCGCGCGCGCTCGACAAGACGCGAAACGGCATCGGCCGACAGGTGCCTGGGCAGGGCACGCCCCTTCTTCGGCGAGGCGATCACGCCGGTGGGATCGTCGCCGCGCACGCCTTCGGCATAAAGAAACCGGTAGAACTGGCGCAGCGCGGACAGCCGCCGCGCCTGCGAACTGGCGGCGAAACCCGCCCCGGCCATGGCGCGCATATGGGCGGCGATGTCGTCCGCGCATGCGTCCTTAAGGGCGCGGGCGCCATGGCGGCGCACGAAGCGCTCGGCATCGTCAAGGTCGCGCCGATAGGAGGTCAGCGTGTTGGCGGCCGCGCTACGCTCGGCGCTCATCATTTCCAGGAAGGCATCGATCATGGCCCGGCAGGCTAGCAGCGGGACCTTACCGAAACGTCGCCGTCATGGATCGTTCGGTGCGCCTTGTTGCGCGGCGGCGCCGGCGGGTCCGGGGGCAGGCACGATGATGCGTTGCGGGTCGAGCCGGTCGGCGGGCACGGGCACGCTCATGGGCCGCATGCGTGGCTCGACCAGGAAGGCAAGCGCGGCCATGCCGCCATAGACGAGCCCGGCAAGAACGCCCAGAACGACGACGAACCGGATCAGGCTCGGCATGGCAGGTCACCAAAACGCATCGGGGAAACGGGCATCGCGCTCCTTATGCGGCCGGACGCGCGCTCAGATCAAGCGCGCCTGAAACGGCGCGCGCGCCTTGACTCGGCAAACGTCCTGTTGTGCTAACACCATATGGTGTCAGAAAAGTTGATCGACATCGCCGCACAGGTGAACGCCGGACTTGGCGACAGGCCGATCGTGCTGATCGGCCTGATGGGCGCGGGCAAGTCGGCGATCGGCCGCAAGCTGGCCGGACAGCTCGGCCTGCCGTTCATCGACGCCGATCACGAGATCGAGACGGCGGCCAGCATGTCGGTCGCGGACATTTTCGAAACCTATGGCGAACCCGAGTTCCGGCGGCTCGAAGCGAGCGTGATGGTGCGCCTTCTCACGGGCGGCCGGTCCGTTCTGGCCACCGGCGGCGGCGCCTTCATGAACGCCGATACGCGCAGCGCCATCGCCGCATCGGCCGTTTCGGTCTGGCTTTCGGCCGACATCGACCTGCTGATGGCGCGGGTCGTCCGCAAGGCGACCCGGCCGCTTCTGAAGACGCCCGATCCCCGCGCGGTCATGCAGCGGCTCATGGATGAGCGCTATCCGGTCTATGCGACCGCCGACATCACCGTTTCCTCGCGCGATATCAGCAAGGAAGAGATGGCCGGCACCGTCGCCGCCGCGCTGCATGCCCACCTGACCGGCGACGACAAACAAGGACAACCCGCATGACGCACGCGCCAGGCCAGCAGACGGTTCGCGTCGATCTGGGCGCGCGCGCCTACGACATCGTGATCGGCCCCGGCGTCCTGGCCGAGACGGGCGCGCGCATCGCCGCGCTCGCGCCGGGGGCGCGGTGCGCGGTCGTGACGGACGAGAATGTCGCCCCGCTGCATCTTGCCGCGCTCGAAGCCAGCCTGTGCGATGCGGGGCTCGCGGCACCCTCGATCGTGCTGCCGGCGGGCGAGGCGACCAAGAGCTTTGCGCATCTGCAACGGACGGTCGAGGCCCTGCTCGACGCGCGGCTCGAACGCGGCGATCTGGTCGTCGCGCTCGGCGGCGGCGTGATCGGCGACCTTGCCGGCTTCGCCGCATCGGTCGCGCGCCGCGGCATGGGGTTCGTGCAGGTGCCGACCTCGCTGCTGGCCCAGGTGGATTCGTCCGTCGGCGGCAAGACCGGGATCAACGCGCCGCAGGGCAAGAACCTGGTCGGAGCCTTCCATCAGCCACGGCTCGTGATCGCCGACACGGCCGTGCTCGACACGCTGTCCGCCCGCGAGTTCCGCGCCGGCTATGCCGAAGTGGTCAAGTACGGGCTGCTTGGCGATGCGCCCTTCTTCGCCTGGCTCCAGGCCAACCTGGATGCTGTGATGACGGGCGGGCCGGCGCGCGTCGAGGCGATCGCGCGCTCATGCCGGGCCAAGGCGTCCATCGTCGCCCGTGACGAGCGCGAGGCCGGCGAGCGGGCGCTGCTCAATCTGGGCCACACATTCGGGCACGCGCTCGAAGGCATAACCGGCTACCGGTCGGACGTGCTCGTCCACGGCGAGGGGGTGGCCATCGGCATGGTCATGGCGCACGCCTTTTCGGCGCGCATGAACCTGGCCAGCCCCGACGATGCGGCGCGCGTCGCCTCCCATCTTGAAACGGCCGGCCTGCCGACCGATCTGAGCGCCATCCGCCCGCACATCGCCGACGCCGACGCGCTGATGGACTTCATCGCCCAGGACAAGAAGGTCGCGCGCGGCGCATTGACCTTCATCCTGACGCGCGGCATCGGCCGGGCCTTCATTGCGCGTGACGTGCCCGCCTCGCAGGTGCGCGCCTTTCTTGGGGACATGCTGGACAGCCGAACATGATGGAAATCTGGATCACCGCCGCCGCCGTTCTGCTTCTGATCGGCATGTCGGGCTTCTTCTCGGGGTCCGAGACGGCCCTGACCGCCGTCTCGCGCGGCCGCATGAAGCAGCTCGCCAACCAGGGCAACGAGCGCGCCGCGGCGGTCAGCGGGCTGACCGAAAACAAGGAGCGCCTGATCGGCGCGCTGCTGATCGGCAACAATCTGGCCAACGTGCTGGCCTCGGTGCTCGCCACCAGCTTGTTCCTGTCGCTGTTCGGCGAGACCGGCGTCGTCTACGCCACGCTGGTGATGACGGTGATGCTGGTCATCTTCGCCGAGGTGCTGCCCAAATATCTGGGCATCTCCAAGACCGACCGGTTCGCCATCACGGTCGTGCCGATGATCAAGCGGTTCGTCGCCATCGTCGCCCCGCTCGCCCATGCGGTCGACGCGATCGTGCGCCGCATCCTTGCCCTGTTCGGCGTCACTTTCGGCAAGGGCGAATCGATCCTTTCGGCGCACGAGGAGCTGCGCGGCGCGGTCGAGGTGCTTCACGAGGAAGGCTCGTTCGTCAAGGAGGAGCGCGACCGGCTCGGCGGCGTGCTCGATCTTTCCGAACTCGATGTCGGCGACATCATGATCCACCGCACGGCGATGCACATGGTCAATGCCGACGATCCGCCCGAAAGCGTCGTCCGCCAGGTGCTTGAGAGCCCTTATACGCGCCTGCCCCTCTGGCGCGGCGAGACCGACAACGTCGTCGGCATCGTCCACGCCAAGGACCTGCTGCGCGCCCTGCACGCCGCCGGCAACGATCCGGCCCGGATCGACATCATGAAAGTCGCCAACAAGCCGTGGTTCGTGCCCGACACGACCATGCTCAAGGACCAGCTCAACGCCTTCCTGCGGCGCAAGGCCCATGTCGCGCTCGTCGTTGACGAATATGGCGAGCTGGAGGGGCTGGTCACGCTGGAGGACATCATCGAGGAGATCATCGGCGACATCGCCGACGAGCACGATGTGGAGGTCGCCGGCGTGACGAACGAGGCCGACGGGTCGGTGGTCGTCGACGGCTCGGTGCCGATCCGCGACCTCAATCGCGCGCTCGACTGGGACCTTCCGGACGACGACGCCAACACGATCGCCGGCCTCGTCATCCACCGGGCGCAGACGATCCCCGCCGAAAAGCAGGCGTTCACCTTCTACAAGAAGCGATTCATCGTGCTCAGGCGCGAGAAGAACCGGATCAGGAAATTGCGCATCCGGCCGGTTTGAGGTGTGCGGCACCCGGGTGCCGCCACTCCACCGGGGCTGAACACCAGAGTGCATCTTGCTTCAGGCGTTCGTTCGTGTGGGCCGCTCAGCCGGCGGACGCTTCGATCCGCGCCATGTCGTCGTCCGACAGGCCGAAATGGTGGCCCAGCTCGTGGATCAGCACATGGGTGACGATGTCGCCCAGCGTCTCGTCGTTCTCGGCCCAATAGTCCAGGATGGCGCGCCGGTACAGCGTGATCCGGTTGGCCTGTTCGCCGGTCGCCGGATTCCACAGTTCGGCAATACCCCGCCCTTCGAAAAGACCGAGCAGGTCGAACGGCGTCTCAAGACCCAGATCGTCGGCGATTTCCTCGGTCGGGAAGTCGGCGATGCGGATCTGAACCTCGCCGGTCAGCTTGCGAAACTCCGGCGGCAGGTGCGCATAGGCTTCGCGCGCGATCTGCTCGATCTCGCTGAGCCCGGGGGAAAACCGGTCCTTCCAGTCGCTTTGGTGATCGAAAATGGCCATGGCGGCGCCGGATACACCCAACTTACATCGGTTGCCAAGGCCTTCATATACGGACCGTTCGGAAAATTTGGAAGGATCGGCGCGGAAAACGACCCCGCGCGAAATGAGGAAGCATAAAAATGAGGAAGGCGGTCGCCGAAGCCACCGCCCCCCTGCATTGCGCGGGTCATGCCGGACATCGCGCCCCGGAACCTTGCGGTTCCTCAGCCTCTCCGACCGGCATACTCCGGCAGAGACCGGATCGGCAGAACATGCGGCGCAAACCGCGCGCCCTGAGCGCTCCGGGCCATGCCGACCGGCCTTCGGGCACGGTCGGCCGTATTTTGTTTGCGCCCCGGCTTGGCGCTATGGCCACTGTCAGAAGACAGTAAAGCCAAGGACCAGCACGAGAAATTTCTTCCCCATGAAAGCCCTTCGCCACGACGATCAAATCACGGCGAACGTTCGCTGCGAACTCAGGATAATCCTTCCGTGCTCTCCTAAGAGATCATTTCCTGATTACCTGGACAAATATTGATGCAAACTTGATCGGGAGTCGAGTCGATCCGATGAACGCTTGTGGACAGGCGGCGGACGAGACCGGCCGCCAGCCCGTTTTGCCTTGGATTTCAAATGCGTCCGGAGCAGGCGCCCTGTGGACAGTCTCGGTCCCTGAGGGCCGTTTCACGCGCGTCGCCGCAGTTCGACGGACCCTTCGTGCTCAAGCAGTTCGTCGGCCCGGTCGTTGATTGTCTCGCGGACGGCACCCCACAGAAGCGAAAAGGACTGAAAGCCCTCCTCGGTGACCTCGTCGGTGTCGAGGGCGACGACGACCGTGCGCAGCACGGCATTGAGCTGCTCCTTGAGCGTGGCGAGTTCGTCGGCGGTCGCCGCCGCGGCGGTGCGTTCGGCGATTTCCAGAAGCTGGAAATTATAGACGTCGGCCCGGTTCTTCTGGCCCGCAAGGAAGCGCGAGCGCACGGCGATCAGGCTCGAAACAAGGATGGTGAGCACCGTGACGAACAGCGCCAGCGGCTCGGCATTTTCCTGAACGAAGCTGGGCTCGTGGCGATCGTAGAAGGCTTGCGCGCCCTGGTGCAGCGGCATCGAAAGGCCGCCCGCCGTGCCCGGCGCGGCGATCGCCGAGGCCAGCGCGAAGCGGATCGTCAGGTCCTTGCGATGTTCGAACAGGATTCGCGTCAGCTCCCGCACCGGCCGTTCGGGGACGTCGGCGCGGGTGACCAGCACCCGCTCGACCGCCAGCGTCGGCGTGTCGGCGCCGGGGACGGGAAGCGCGCCGGTGAAGCCTCCCATCGGCACCTGCGATGCGGAAAGGAACGGCCGCTTGATCGCGATCGCATCGGCCTGGCTGATCGGGATGTAGCGCAGTTCGAGGCCGGTCAGCTGAGCGTCCTCGAACATGCGCAGCAATTGCCGGTCGCGGACCGACCGGACGGCGAACAGCGCGTCGACATCGCCCCCGAGCAGCTTGTCGGCGCCGTGCACGAATGGCTCGGCCGTCCAGTCGAAACCGCCGATCGGCAGATCGTAATGGTCGCCAACGACCCAGAAAGAGCGGAAATTGGCTGTGTCGAAGTCGGGAATCGAGACGTTCAGACGGCCCAGATCGTGCACCGAGTGGGCGGGCGCGTCATTGCGTACGATGATGTGAAACAGGTCCGGATAGAGGCTGGCAATGCCGCGAATATCGGTGAAGACGGGCGTGTCGGCGCGGATGACCGCCGCATCGATCCGTCCGGCGTTCAAAAGCGTTATGTTCTGGGATGCATCGCGCGAGGCGCGAATGTTCAGCCGCAGCGCGTGCGAATGGCGCTCGACCACCTCGGCGGCTTCATG
>NZ_CFIFWG010000078.1:0-13644 GCF_984466335.1 Roseitalea sp.
TCGGCGGCATAGACATCGACGCCCGGCGCGAGATGGGAAAGCGTCAGACAGCAGCCCGAGATCATGCCGCCGCCGCCGATCGGCGCGATCACCGCGTCCAGGTCGGGCACGTCCTCGATCAGCTCCTTGGCGCACGTGCCCTGCCCCGCGATCACGCGCGGATCGTTGTAGGGATGGACGAATTCGGCGCCCGTCGCCGCCTGCACCTTGGCGAACGCCGCCTCGCGCGCCGTCATGGAGGGCGCGCACTCGGTGATCAGGCCGCCATAGCCGCGCACGGCCGCCTTCTTGGCCTCGGGCGCGGTGCGCGGCATCACGACATGGCAGGCGATGCCACGCCGGCCGGCGGCGTGGGCCAGCGACAGCGCGTGATTGCCCGAAGAATGCGTCGCCACGCCCTTTGCCGCCTTCCCGCCATCGAGACCGAACACGGCGTTGGACGCCCCGCGCGCCTTGAACGCGCCGGCCTTCTGGAAGTTCTCGCACTTGAAGAACAGGTCGGCCCCGACCAATGCGTTCAGATAGGCCGAGGTCAGGACCGGCGTGCGGTGGATATGCGGCGCGATGCGCGCATGGGCGGCAAGCACATCGTCATAGGTCGGCACGGTCGCCGGGTCGCTGGTCACGGGTGCGTTCATGATCGGTGCCTTTCGCGCCGCTTTCGGCTGAATGGTTCGGGTGCCGGATTGCGCGCCCCCATCCCGGTGACCCCGGCTATCGCATGTAATGGAAAAACGTATTCTTAGCCATGCGGAATGCGGCAGGCCGGATCGATCTGTCGACGATGGCACCCAAAGCGTTGAGAATGCGCGATCCGCCGCCTTTCGCCGGCGGCGGGCACGACGATGCTTGCAATTGCCCGCCCGAATGGTCAGACCGTCGGCCAGCAACGGACACGGCCATGCGGACATTCTTCGACTTCGACCATCCCTTCTTTCGCCCGCTGTGGCGGCGCATCGCCATCGTCGCCGTCTGCGCGACATGGGGCACGTTCGAGATCGTCATGGCCTCGGTGGGCTGGGGCGTCTTCTTCCTGGCGCTTGCGGCGCTGTGCTTCTGGGGGCTCTTCGTGCGGTTCGATCCGCGCGACCCGGACGGCGGCACGCCGGGCAAGGAGCCCCGATAGGCGGCGATGCTATCGGGCCAGGGCGGCGCCGACACCCCGCTCGACGAGCGCCGAGGCGCGCGCGACCACGGCATCGCGAAACGCCCCGTCATCGGCCAGGTCCGCGAAGACCGCGCGCAGCCCGACCATCCGGCCGGCGAACGCGGCATGATCGGGCAGGCACGCCTCGGCAAGCGCGGTGAAACGGGCAGCCATGGGATCGTCCACGGCGCCCTTCCGACTTGCGACATAGGCGATCCAGGCGGCGACCGCTATCGTCAGCGCATCATGGCCGCGCCGCTGCGCGCGCCGGTCGGCGATCGCCGCAAGAAGGCGTTGCGGCACCTTCTGGCTGCCGTCCATGGCGATCTGCGCGGTCCTGTGGCGCAGGGCCGTGTTCAGGAACCGCCCGGTCAGCGCCCGCGCATAGGCGTCCATCCCGGCGCGCGGCATGGCGAGCGTCGGCATCACCTCGTCCCAGAGCCGCGCAACCAGGCGCGCCAGCACCGGATCGCCCATCGCCCCGGCGACCGTTTCGTGGCCGGCGAGAAGGCCCAGATAGGCCAGCGCCGAATGGGCGCCGTTGAGCATGCGCAGCTTCATCGTCTCGAACGGCGCGACATCGGCGACCATCTGCGCCCCCGCCGCCGCGAAATCCGGACGCGGACCCGAGAACGCGTCCTCGACGACCCACTGCGTGAACGGTTCGGCCATCACCGGCCACGCATCGCGCAGGCCGGTCATCACCTCGACCTCGGCGCGGTCCCCGTCGGTCGTGGCCGGCACGATGCGGTCCACCATGGTTTCGGGAAACGCCACCGTCCCTTCGATGAAGGCGGCCAGGCGATCGTCGAGCCGGGCGGCATATTGGGTCACGACGCGCCTCACCGTGCGGCCGTTGGCGGGCAGATTGTCGCAACTGAGCACGGTGAAGGGCGCAAGGCCGGCCGCGCGCCGGGCCTTGAGCGCGGCGACCAGCAGGCCCGGCACCGAGGATGGCGGCCGCGCCGCCGACAGATCGGCCACGATCGCCGGATGGCCGGGATCGAGGTCGCCCGTCGCCGGATTGCGGCAATATCCCTTTTCGGTGACGGTGATCGACACGATCCGGATCGCCGGGTCCGTCATCGCCGCCAGCAGGGGCGCGGTCGTCCCGCCGCAGAACACCACGTCACACAAGGCGCCGACGATGCGCGGCCGCGTGCCCGCGCCATCGCGCACCGCGACCGTATAAAGCCAGTCCTGCGGCATGAGCGCATCGCGCATGTCCGGCCGCCTGAGGCTCGCGCCGACGATCCCCCAGCCCGGATCGGCGCTCAGGCAATCGTCGATATGGACCGCCTGGTGGGCGCGGTGGAAATTGCCGATGCCCAGATGCACGATGCCCGGCGTGACCCGCGAACGGTCATAGGCCGGCTTGCGCACCCGGTCGCCGGCCCGGCCGAGGGTTGCCGCCGACAGGCGTGGCGCGTCGTTCCTCGTCATTGCCCTTCGCATCGGCGCGGCGGCCTCAGACCGACTTTTTCCTGCGGCCGTAGAGTTCGAGCTTGTGATAGACGATGTCATAGCCGAGTTCGGCCGCGATCTCGGCCTGCAAGCGTTCGATCTTCTCGGAGCGGAACTCGATCACGTCGCCGGTGTCAAGATCGATCATATGGTCATGGTGCGGCGCATCGGCGGTCTCGAACCGGGCGGGCGCCCCCTCGAAGGACAGCCGATGGATCACGCCCTTGTCCTCCAGAATGCCGAGCGTCCGGTAGACCGTCGACAAAGACACGGTCGGCTCTATGGCGCTCGCCCGCCGGTACAGCTCATTGGCGTCAGGGTGATCGTCGGACTCGGTCAGCGTCCGCACGATCGCGCTGCGTTGCCGCGTGATGCGCACGCCGGCATGGCGCAACGCCGCCTCAAGCTCGGCGGCGCTGATCTGCTTTCTGCTGATAGGCCCCGAATCAGCCATGGCCCCAACATGACGCAGTTGCAAATCATGTGCAAGCCATAGTTGGGAATGGATGTCAGTCGCCGCAGGTCGCGCACAGTCCGCGCAACTCGACCACCGACGTGCGAAGCGCGAAATGGGCGCCCGCCGCAAGCCGGTCCAGATCGTCGGCCACGGCCGTATCTTCGAGTTCGCGGACGTCCCCGCACCGGTCGCAGATCGCAAAGGCGATGGTTTCGTGCGCCTCGACGTGCGAATGCCGGCAGGCCACATAGGCATTCAGGCTTTCGAGCCGGTGCACGCGGCCTTCCCCGACAAGCTTTTCGAGCGCGCGATAGACCTGTAAAGGCGCGCGGAACCCCTCGTTCCGCAAAGCATCCAGAATGGCGTAGGCGCTGAGCGGGCCATCGGACCCGGTCAGCACATCAAGCACGAGCGATTGGTTCCGCGTGAGCGGTGCGGCGTCATGAGGAGTGTTGCATTCATCGATCATCGGCGGACCTCCCGGCCCCGCCGATACGGCCGAACGGCAGCAGACTCAAGCCGAAAAGGACGACGGCCGCAACCACGATGGAGGGTCCGGACGGCGTGTCCCATTCAAGCGAGCCGAACAGGCCGGCAATGACGGCCGCAACGCCGATCAGCGCGGCGAGAGCGGCCATCTGCTCGGGGCCGGTCGAGAAGCGGCGCGCGGTCGCGGCGGGGATCAGCAGCATGGCGGTGATCAGCAGCGCGCCGACGATCTTCATGGCGATCGCCACCGTGACCGCCAACAGCACCATCAGGACCAGATCGACACGACGCGGGTTCATGCGTTCGGCCTGCGCCAGCTCGGAACTGACGGTGGCGGCGAAAAGGGGGCGCCACACAAGGGCCAGCCCGGCCAGCACCAGCGCCCCTCCCAGATAGATGATCGCGATATCGCCGCGCGAGACGGCCAGGATATCGCCGAACAAAAGACCCATCAGATCGAACCGCACCCACGTCATGAAAGCGAGCACGACCAGGCCGATCGCCAGGGTCGAATGGGCGAGAAGCCCCAGCAAGGCGTCCGATGACAGGTTCTGCCGCCTTTGCAGGGCGAACAGCGTCAGCGACACGACCAGCGCCACCGCGAACACGCCCAGCGTCGCGTCGAGTTCGAGCAGGAGCGCAAGGGCCACGCCCAGAAGCGCGGCGTGCGAAAGCGTGTCGCCGAAATAGGCCATGCGGCGCCAGACGATGAAGCAGCCGAGCGGGCCCGCAACGAACGCCACGCCGACGCCGGCGACCAGCGCCCGGACGAAGAAATCATCGAGCATGCCCGTCTCCCCGCGCATCCTCCCCGGCGGCGTCCGCATCCCCGGCCCGATCGCGACGGCCATCGCCCGGATGGCAGCCGGCCGTGATCGAGCCGTCGGCGTGGCGCACCCGCCCATCCGGCAGATGGGTATGATCGTGACGGTGCTCATAGACCGCCAGCGCCTCGCCGGCGCGGGGGCCGAACAGGCGCCTGTAGGCGTCGCTGGCCGCAACGGACACCGGCGTGCCTTCGCAGCAGATGTGCCCGTTCAGGCAGATGACCCGGTCGGTCGCCGCCATGACGACATGCAGATCGTGCGAGATCAGAAGGATGCCGCAATGCCAGTCGTCGCGAATGCGCGCGATCAGCTCGTAGAGCGCGATCTCGCCGGTGAAGTCCACGCCCTGAACGGGCTCGTCCAGGACCATAAGCTCCGGCTTGCGCGCCAGGGCGCGGGCCAGCATCACGCGCTGGAGCTCGCCTCCCGAAAGCGCCTGCAATTGCGCCCGGCGCAGGCCGGCGCAACCGGTCGCATCGAGCGCGGCGGCGACCTCCCCGTCCGACGGCCTGGCCGTCAGCCGCATGAAACGCTCGACGGTGAGGGGCACGGTCCAGTCAAGGGCAAGCGCCTGCGGCACGTAGCCGACGGTCAGGCCCGGCTTGCGCGTGGCGGTTCCCGCATCGGGCGCCATCAGCCCGAGCGCCATCTTCGCCGTCGTCGACTTGCCCGAGCCGTTCGGGCCGATCAGGGTGACGATCTCGCGCGGGCGCACGGTCAGATCGACGCCTCGCACGAGCCAGCGCCCGGCGCGCTCGATGCCCGCGCCCTCAAGGCGCACCAGCGGTTCGGCAGGTTTCAGCATCGGTGTGACTTTCCTTCGGCAGCCCTTCCCTTCAGCCGCCCGTCCCTTCGGCCACCCTTCGACCGCGCCGAGCCAAGGACGCGGGCGCGATGAAGCGGCTTGTCATCGCTTATCCCATAGGCTATGCATCATAGCAATGCGTTATGGTATAACGTTACCTACCATATGTCACCCCACCGTCACCGTCCAGCGCAAGGAAGACCCATGCACCGAATTCACCCCGCCGCCCCGGCCCTCGCACTCACCACCGCGCTCGCAGGCACTCCGGCCCTGGCCGCGCCCGATGTCGTGGCCTCCATCAAGCCGGTCCATTCGCTGGTCAGCGCGGTGATGGACGGTGTCGGCACGCCGGTGCTCCTGGTCGAGGGGGCCGCCTCGCCACACGGCTACGACCTCAGGCCGTCCAAGGCCGCCGCCTTGCAGGACGCCGATCTCGTCTTCTGGGTCGGGCCGGATATGGAAACGTTCCTCGACGGGACGGTGGCGACGCTGGCGGCGGACGCGACCGACGTGGCCCTGATGGCCATCGATGGCGTGACGCTGCTGGACGTGCGCGAGGGCGGTGCCTTCGAGGAGCATGACGACGATCATGGGCACGGCGACCATGGGCATGACGATCATGGGCACGGCGATCACGGGCATGACGATCACGGACACGATCACGAGGCCGCGGGACACGGCGATGACGACGGCCAGGTCCATGATGCCCATGTCTGGCTCGATACGCAAAACGCGGCGCTGTTCGTCGGCGCGATCGAGCGGGCGCTCAGCGCCGCCGACCCCGACAATGCGCAGACCTATGCGCGCAACGCGGCCGCCACCCTCGACAGGCTGTCATCGCTTGAGGCGGACATCACTGGCCGTCTCGCATCGTTCGAGGAAACCGGCTTCATCGTCTTCCATGATGCCTATCAATATTTCGAAAACCGCTTCGGGCTGCGGTCGGCCGGCTCGATCACCGTCAATCCGGAAATCATGCCCGGTCCGGAGCGGCTGCGCGACATACAGACCCGGATCGAAGAGCTGGGCGCGACCTGCGTCTTCGCCGAGCCGCAGTTCGAGCCCAAGCTGATCGACGTCGTCATCGAGGGAACCGAGGCGCGCGGCGGCGTGCTCGATCCGCTCGGCGCGGCGCTCGCCGACGGCCCCGACCTCTATTTCGCGCTGCTCGATGCGATGGCGACATCGTTCGAGACGTGCCTGGCCAGAACCGGCTGACAGGCGTTCTCGCGCACCGGGCGCGCGGCACGGTCAAGGGCGCAGGTTGCCGAGGCGGGCGGCCTGCGCCTGCGCCTTGAGCGCAAGCTCCATCACCTTGAAGCAATGGGCCTGCGGCATCGCCGTTTCGGTGCGATCGCGCACGTCCGCCGCAAGGCGGTCGAAATATGTCAGCGGCTCGCCCGAGGCATCGCAATACTCATAGCGTTCGCCGTTGAACAAAAAGAGGTGGTCGGTGCCCGGCCGCCCGCACGGATCGACATATTTGCGCAGCTCGATCGTCCCCTCGGTGCCCAGGATCGTCAGCCGCCCGTCGCCCCAGGTCGGCAGCGCGTCCGGCGTGTACCAGTCGACGCGCACATAGCCCTGGCCCCGGTCGGAGCGCAGCAGCACCTCGCCGAAATCGTTGAGGCCTGGATCGCCCGGATGGGCGAAATTGCCCACCGAGGACGCCACGATCTCGGCATCGTCGGAGCCGGTGAGGAACAGGAACTGGTCGATCTGGTGGCTGGCGATGTCGACCAGAATGCCGCCATAGCGCTCCTCGACGAAGAACCAGTCCGGGCGCAAATGCCGGTTCAGCCGGTGCGGGCCGAGCCCCACCGTCTGCACCACGCGCCCGATCGCCCCGTCGGCGACCAGTTCGACCGCCTTCTGGTTGGCGGGCACCTCGAAGCGCTCGGAATAGTCGACCGACCAGATGCGGCCCGTCTCGGCGACCGTGGCCCTGATCACGTCGAGCTGGTCGAGCGTCGTGCAGCCGGGCTTGTCCGTCATGACGTCCTTGCCCGCCCGCATCGCCTCGATGGCGCGCTCGGCGCGGCGGGCCGGAACGTCGGCGGTCAGGATCAGATCGATCCGAGGATCGTCGAGCAGCGCCCGCCGGTCGCAGACCCTCGGCACGTCGGCGAAACGCTTGACGAACCCCTCGACCGGCTGCGGCTCGCCCTCGGTCCACCAGCCCTTGCAGGTCGCGCCGGCGTTCAGCATGCCCTGCAACTGGCCGTAAATGTGCCGGTGATCGATGCCGATCACCCCCACCGTCACTGACGACATGGATCAGCCCCCTTCCCGGATCGTGACCGCGCGCCCCTCGCGCGAAGACGCAATGAGCGCATCGATCAGATCGTGCACCTTCAGCGCGTCGCGGCCGGTGACCGCCGGCGGACGGCCGACCTGGATGGCCGAGACGAAATCGGCGATCAGGTCGCGGTGCCAGTCGAATGGAAACGCCATCGGGTCGGCGCCGCCGCCCGTGCCGTCGGCCGCCTCGCCGAAGGTCTCGATGCGCCCGTCGCGCCACCTGAGCGTCAGCGTGCCCGATTGCAGGTGCGCCGAGCCGTTCTCGCAATCGAGCGCGATGGATTCCGCCTCGCCGGGATAGGCGGCCACCGTCGCCATCACCGACCCCATCGCGCCGCTTTGAAAGCGCAGCCCGCCGGCCACAAAGTCCTCGGATTGCATCCGATGAAACGGCGTCGTGCCGGCCACCGCCTGAACCTGGGCGACCGGTCCGGCGATCGACACCATCAGGTCGAGCGTGTGGATCGCCTGGGAGATCAGCACGCCGCCGCCGTCACGCGCATAGGTGCCGCGCCCCGGCTCGTCATAATAGCTCTGCTCGCGCCACCAAGGAACAGCGGCCCGCACAAGACCGATCGCGCCCAGATCGCCGGAGGACACAAGTCTTGCAAGCACTTGCGAGGCGCGCCGGAAGCGGTGCTGGAAGACGATAGCCAGGTGCACCCCGGCCTTTTCGCAGGTCTCGACGATATGGCGCGCGGCCTCGCTGGTGCGTTCGAGGGGCTTTTCCATCAATATGTGCTTGCCGGCGGCCGCGAACCGCTCGACCAGTTCGAGCCGCTGATCGGGCGGGGTGATCACGATGACCGCCCCGACCGCCGGATCGTCCGCCAGCGCATCGAGCGAGGCCGCCTCGGCGAAGCCATGCTCGGCGCAGAAGGCGGCACGCCTTTCGGCCGTGCGCGAATGGACGCCGCGCACCGCGATCCGGCCGGCCAGATCGTTCAGCGCAAGCGCGTGCGGTTTGGCCGCCATGCCCGTGCCGACGACGCCGACCCCGAACGGTTCGGATGTCATCGCGCAGCCCCGTTCGCCGGGCCCGGTTCCCCGATGCCGTTTGTCACGACCCTGCCGTCCCGGTCGAACAGGTGCAGCACCGCGCGCTGGAGGCGCAGATGCACCGTCTCGCCGCGCCGGACCGGAAACTGGCCGAGCCGGTGCACCGTGATCTGCGGCAGCCCTTCGGGCGTGCAGAACAGATAGGTCTCGCCGCCAAGCTGCTCGGTCAGATCGACCGATGCCGACATGTCGGCATCGGCCTCGTCCACTATGTCCATATGCTCGGGCCGTATGCCGAAGGTGACGGTGTCGCCCGGCTCGATCCCATCGATCGCCGGCAGCGCGATGCGCTGGCCGCCGGCGACCAGTTCCATGCCGCCTCCCGCTCCCGGCTCGGCGACCGCCTGCATCAGATTCATGCGCGGCGAGCCGATGAAGCCGGCGACGAACGTGTTCCGGGGCCGGTTGTAGAGGTCGAGCGGCGTGCCGGCCTGCTCGACGCGGCCCGCATTGAGCACGACGATCGTGTCGGCCAGCGTCATCGCCTCGACCTGATCGTGGGTGACGTAGATCATCGTGCCGCCGAGCTTGGCGTGCAGCGCCGCCAGTTCCTTGCGCATGGCCACGCGCAGTTCGGCATCGAGGTTCGACAGCGGCTCGTCGAACAGGAACGCCTTGGGATCGCGCACGATCGCCCGGCCGATGGCGACGCGCTGGCGCTGGCCGCCGGAGAGCGCCTTGGGCCGGCGGTTCAGATAGGGCGTGATCTGCAACATGCCCGCCGCTTCCTGCACGCGGCTGTCGATCTCCGCGCGCGGCATCTTGGAGTTTTCCAGCCCGAACGCCATGTTCTTGTAGACCGACATGTGCGGATAAAGCGCATAGGACTGGAACACCATGGCCAGCCCACGCTCGGAGGCCGGGACCGCGTTGACCACGTCCCCGTCGATCACCACCTCGCCGCCGGTCACCTGTTCCAGCCCGGCGATGATGCGCAGAAGGGTCGACTTGCCGCAGCCCGACGGGCCGACGAAGACGACGAACTGGCCCGAATGCACATGCAGGTCGATGCCGTGGATGACCTCCACGTCGCCATAGGCCTTCAGCACGCCGTTGAGCTGGATTTCCGTCATCGCCCCCCCTTTTACTTCATGCCCGACGAGGCGATGCCCGTCGTGATGAACCGTTGCAGGAACGCAAAGACGACCGTGACCGGGATCAGCGCGACCACCGTCATCGCCAGCACGAAATGCCACTGCACGTTGAGTTCGCCCTGGAAGGCGTTCAGGCCGATCTGAAGCGTGTAGACCTCCGAGCGGTTCAGCACGATCAGCGGCCACAGGAAATCGTTCCAGCGCCACATCACCGAGAAGATGGCCAGCACCGCGATCGCCGGCAGCGACAGCGGCAGAACGATGCGCCAGTAGATCTGCCATTCGGACGCCTTGTCCATGCGCGCCGCCTCGATCAGGTCGCGCGGGATCGTCAGCATATATTGCCGCAGCAGGAACACGCCGGTCGGCGTCGCGCAGCCCGGTATGATCACCGCCCACAGCGTGTTGACCATGCCCAGTTGCGTGACGACGAGATAGGTGGGCACGAGAATGATCGTGATCGGGATCATCAGCGTGCCGATCACGAACAGCATGACCGCGTTTCGCCCCCGGAACTCGTAGATCGCCAGCCCATAGGCGGCCATCGAGTTGATCAAAAGCGTGATCAGCGTCGCCGCCACCGTCACGATGACCGAATTGTTGAGGTAGGTGAGGAAGTTGAACCGTTCGAGCGGCTCGGTGTAGTTCTCCCAGGCGATGCGGAACTCGCGAATCGGCTCGCGATCGGCGATCGGCACGTCGAGACGCTCGCCGGGATCGTCGGGATCGACCATCTGCGCCACGATGCCGACGCGGCGAATCTGGGCAAGCTCGCGCACCGAGCCGTCTTCCATCGTCACGCGGAACAGCGGCAGCGGATCGTCATGGCCCTCCACCTCGGCGGATATCTGCCCCAACGGCAAGAGCGTGGGCGGGAATTCGAGAATGCCGGCCTGGGTCTTGAAGGACGACAGCACCAGCCACGCCACGGGTCCGAACATCAGCGCCACGCCGAGCGCCAGATAGACATAGGTGAAGACGTCGGTCCAGTGCAGCCGGCCGCGCCCGCGCCTCGCGGTCAGGATGCCGGCCAAGGTCCGGTTCGGCGTGGCCGCGACATCGGCCATCACGCCCGATCCCTTCTGCGCACGACGGCAAGCTGAAGCAGCGTCAGGACGAACAGCACCGCGCCCAGCACGACGGAGGCCGCCGCCGCCAGGCCGAAATTCTGCACCGCGCCCGCAAAGCCGGTCGTGTAGATGTATTGGACGATGAACTGCGTCGCCGTGCCCGGCCCGCCGCCGGTCAGCACGAACACCTCGTCGAACACCTGCACCGCCTTGATCAGCGCGAGCACGATGACGACCAGCATGTTGGGCCACAGCAATGGAAGGGTGATGCGCCAGAAGACGCGCTCGGGCCTGGTGCCGTCCATCTCGGCGGCTTCGTAAAGATCGGGCGGGATGGCCTGGAGGCCGGCCAGCAGAATGAGCGTGTAGAAGCCCATATTCGCCCAGATCGACACGAACACCGCCCAGAACATCGACCATTGCGGATCGACGAAGAACAGGATGCGCTCGAACCCCATGCCGACGAGCCCGGCATTCAGCACCCCGTCGCGGAGCAGGATCCATTTCCAGATCAACGCGACCACCACCGGCGACAGCAGCACCGGGAAGAAGAACGCGGCGCGGAAGAAGCCGCGCGCCCGAATGTCCCGGTTGAGGATCAGTGCCGTGATCAGCGAAAACAGCACCATGAACGAAACCTGGAAGAACACGAACACCATCGTGTTGTAGATGCCGCGCCAGAACCGGTCCTCGCGGCAGGTGGCGGGATCGAAATGGTTGGCGCAGGCGGCCAGGAACTCGTACTGCTCGGCGCCGACAAAGGGCCGGTCCTGCAAGAACAGATTGGTGCCCCCGGTGACCGAGAAGGCGAAATTGACGAACAGCGGAATGACGACGAACAGACCGAAGAAGATCATGTTCGGCAGAATGAAGAGGTAAGGCATCGCGCCGATGCCGAACACACGCTGGAGAAAGCGGAACGGCACGTCGATGATGGCCGCCAAAAAGCCGAGCGGCCAGGCAACGACCCCGCTCAGCCTGGCGGCCAACCCGACGGGATCGGCCCGCGGTGGCGCATCAACCGTCGACATGGGACGATCCAGCATTGGCCGGCGCCGACAGCGGCAAGAGGCAAGGGCGCGGCCCCGGCACGGGCCGCGCCTGCGATGGTGTGCCGGATGGCGACAAGGCCCCGGTCAGCCCTCGCGTTCGCGCTCGGCGATCTGCTGCTCGGCGTCCTCCTGGGCGCGTTGCAGCGCTTCCTCGACGGTCAGTTCGCCGACCACGGCCTGACCGACGCGGGAGATCAGCGCGTCGAACATCACGCGGTTGTTGGCGTAGCCCTGGAGCGCATAGGCGGTATCGGAAATGCCCGGCACGGCGGCGGCGAAGGTCGACAGCGCGTGGCTGGCGCGCGGATCGTCGGTGTCGAACTCGATGCCCCGCTCGGCCAGGCCCAGGTGACCGGGAATGAACAGGTTGCGGCCATAGAACTCGGCAAGCGCCTCCTCGCTCGACAGGAAGTCCATCAGCCGGCCGACCTCTTCGGGGTGCTCGGTGTCGCTGAAGGCGACGACCCCGGCGCCACCGGGCATTCCCGTGCAGGCCGCCGGCCCGCACGGCGCGGGCACGGCCCACCAGTCGAACGCATCGCCGATGTTCTGGGCGAATTGCGGAATCACCCACGAGCCCGCCATGTAGAGGACGGCCGAGGCGTTGGTGAACTCCTCGTTGCCGGCCACATATTGCGAACCCGAGACCGAGCCCCACAGTTCCTTGCCCATGGTGCCGTCCTCGTGCCACTGCACCAGCTTTTCGGCCATCAGCCGCATGCCGTCATCATTGAGCAGGGGGTTGCCCTCGGCGTCGAACATCGCCGCGCCCATCGAGATGGCCGGCCCCGACATCCGGTGGCCGGACCGGTCCCAGACCATCGGAAGGGCGACATCGAGCGCTTCGGCAACCGCCCTGGTCGCCGCGGCCCAGTCGTCCCAGCTCGCGCCCTCGCCCGGCATGTCGACGCCGGCCTGCTCGAACAGCGTCTTGTTCACGTAAGGTCCGGTCACCGTCAGCTGCGTCATGAAGCCGGAGATCGCGTCGTCCTCGCCGGGCGGCCGCATCCACTCAAGGAAGGGGCCGAAATTGGCTTCCCAGTAGGCGGGATCCTCGATGTAGGGCGTCAGGTCGAGGAAATACTGGGACAGGCTGCCAAACAGGGTGATCCGACCGAGATCGGGGCCCTCTCCGGCGGCGAGTTGAACCGGCAGGCTGTCGCGGATCGCCGGATAGGGCACCACGTCGAGGACGACCGTGATGTCGGGGTTTTGTTCCTCGAACCGGTCGAGGAGTTCCTGCATGACGATGCTTTCCGATCCATCGTCGTACCACGCCATGCGCAGTTCGGTCTCGGCGAGCGCGGTGCCGGCCATCAGCGCGAACGCGGCCGCACCCAGCACGAGGGTCTTCGAAAAACGTCCAGTCATGGATATCTCCTCCCACAAGATACTGGTATGCTAGTGCGCCTTCCGAGTGCCCGCAAGCGCCCCTTCGGCATCCTGGCCGTGATCGTGACCGGTTGTCGCATCGGTTTCAAGCACCGAATGAATATGCCGGCGCATCTGCCGCTCGGCGGCATCCGCATCGCCGGCCTCGATCGCGCCGACCACGCCCAGATGCTGATCGAAGGCCAGCATGGACCGCCCCCTGATCGAGGACATCAGAGCCAGGCGCTGACGGTCGACATGCGCCTTCATGGACCGGATGAGACGCCAGGCGTTCGGCACCCCGGCCAGCCTTGCCAGCGCGGCGTGAAACGCCTCGTCATGGCGAAAGAAGGTGCGATAATCGTCTCGTTTGGCGGATTGGCGCTGGCGCTCGATCAGGGGGGCCAGTTCGTCCAGGCGGGCGCGCCGCTCGGCCAGGCGCCGCGCCACCGCGCATTCGATCGCCGTGCGCACGAACACCGCCTCGGCAAGCCGCGCCTCGTCGAGC
>NZ_CFIFWG010000079.1:0-13482 GCF_984466335.1 Roseitalea sp.
CGAAGAAGGACATCGAAGCAGTGCGCCTGGAGATCGAGAAGGTGCGCGCCGACCTGAAAAGCGACATTGAGGCAGTTCGCACCGACGTTGAAAAGCTGCGTCTGGAGGTACAGCGCGATCTGGAGGCAGTGCGCAAGGATTTGGCCGAAAAGATGCTGCGTTATCAGGTTGCCGGCGTGATTTCACTTGCCATCATATTCGGTGGCTTTCGCTATCTTGTCGGATGAGTCCGCACATCAATGCCTGAAGCCCGTCTCTTGACCCGGGTCGGCGCGCTGTCCGGTCTGGCCATCCATGGCGCTTACGCGCTTTTGTTCTCGACCGATTTCGCCACGCGCAGCGACCAGCGCTTCGCGCAGGATCGATGCGGCCTTTGGCTTGGCGTTCGCGGCCCCGGGCGGGCGCCTGCTGTTGATTGACTTTGGGAGATGCGATCGTGACGAGATCTGTCAGTTTTTCGCTGAACGGAAAAACCGTAACCGCCGAGCCGGGCGAGACCATCTGGACAGTGGCGAAGCGGGCGGGTACGCGCATTGCGCACCTGTGCCATCTCGACAAGCCCGGCTATCGCTCGGACGGCAACTGCCGCGCCTGCATGGTGGAGATCGACGGCGAGCGGACGCTCGCCGCCTCCTGCATCCGCACACCGGCCGAGGGCATGGTCGTCAGGACCGACACCGATCGCGCCGACAGGGCGCGCCGCATGGTGTTCGAGATGCTGGCCGCCGACATGCCGCCGCCCGGGCAAAGCCCGGACAATCAGTCCGCCTTCTGGCAATGGGCCGGGACGATGGGCATTGCCGGCTCGGACCGCCTGCCCTCGAAGTTTTTGTCCTCCCCCGCCGAGCCTGTCGAAGCACGAGGGGAGGCAGCGGCGCCCTCGACCCTTCGACAGGCTCAAGGTGAGGGCGGCCGCCCCGCCGTCAACGACCTCACCAATCCCGCCATCGCGGTCAATCTCGACAGTTGCATCGCCTGCGGCCTGTGCGTGCGCGCCTGCCGCGAGGTGCAGGTCAACGACGTGATCGGCATGGGCGGGCGCGGCCATCACGCCATTCCCGTCTTCGACATTCACGACCCGATGGGCCTTTCGACCTGCGTGACCTGCGGCGAATGCGTGCAGGCCTGCCCGACCGGCGCGCTCTACGAGAAGACGCTGATGGACGAGGCCGGCCGCACGCGCGCCGTGCGGCGGTTCGATGCGTCGGTCGACTCGGTTTGCCCCTTCTGCGGCGTCGGCTGCCAGACCACCGTCAACGTCAAGGACAACAGGATCGTCCAGGTCGACGGGCGCGACGGCCCGGCCAACGAGAACCGGCTGTGCGTCAAGGGCCGGTTCGGCTACGACTATGCGATGAGCCCCGAGCGGCTGACCCGGCCGCTGATCCGCCGTGACGATGCGCCCAAGGCCGGCGACATCGACATGCGCTTCATGCAGGTCTCCGACATTTTCCGCGAGACGACGTGGGAGGAGGCGATGGAGCACGCCGCCTCGGGCCTGGCCAAGATCCGCGATGAACGCGGCGGCGGCGCGCTGGCCGGCTTCGGCTCGGCCAAGGGCTCGAACGAAGAGGCCTATCTGTTCCAGAAGCTGGTTCGGCAGGGGTTCGGCACCAACAATGTCGACCATTGCACGCGCCTTTGCCATGCCTCCTCGGTGGCCGCGCTCCTGGAAGGGGTGGGCTCGGGCGCGGTGTCCGCCCCGTTCACAGACGCGATGAAGGCCGATTGCATCGTCGTCATCGGCGCGCGGCCGACGACCAACCATCCGGTCGCGGCGACCTATTTCAAGCAGGCTGCAAAGCGGGGCGCAAAGCTGATCGTCATCGATCCGCGCGGGCAGGACCTGATGCGCCACGCCTCCCATCCGATCCGGTTCAAGGCCGGCTCCGACGTCGCGCTCCTGAACGCGCTCTTGCACGTCATCATCGAGGAGAAGCTGTACGACGCCCAGTATGTGCAGGCGAACGTCGACGGCTTCGAGGCACTGAGGGCAAAGGTGAAGGATTTCGCGCCCGAGGCGATGGCCGAGGTCTGCGGGGTGGAGGCGGACATGCTGCGCGCGGTCGCGCGCACCTATGCCGGCGCGGAGCGCTCCATCATCTTCTGGGGCATGGGCATCTCGCAGCACACGCACGGCACCGACAATTCGCGCGGCCTGATCGCCCTGTCGCTGATCACCGGCCATGTCGGGCGTCCGGGCACCGGCCTGCACCCCTTGCGCGGTCAGAACAATGTGCAGGGCGCCTCCGATGCCGGGCTCATCCCGATGTTCTTCCCCGACTATATCTCGGTCGAGGCCCCCGATGTGCGCGGCAGGATGGAGGATCTATGGGGCCGCCCGCTCGATCCCAGGCGCGGTCTGACCGTGGTCGAGATCATGGACGCGATCCATGCGGGCGACATTTCGGGCATGTACATCATGGGCGAGAACCCGGCCATGTCCGACCCCGACCAGCACCATGCCCGCGCCGCGCTCGCAAGGCTCGATCACCTGGTGGTGCAGGACATTTTCCTGACCGAGACCTGCTGGCATGCCGATGTGGTGCTGCCCGCCTCGGCGCAGGCGGAAAAATGGGGCACCTACACAAACACCAACCGGCAGGTCCAGATCGGCCGGCCGGCGCTCGACCCGCCGGGCGAGGCGCGCCAGGACTGGGAGCTGATCGTCGAACTGGCCCGGCGCATCGGCCTTGAGTGGACCTATGGCGACATCGGCGAGGTCTATGCGGAGATGGCCTCGCTGATGCCGTCTCTGAAGCATATCTCCTGGGAACGGCTTCTTGCGGAGGACAGCGTGACCTATCCGGTCGACGAGCCGGGCGGGTTCGGCAACGAGGTCATCTTCTCGGATGGCTTTCCGACGGCGGACGGGCGCGGCAAGCTGGTGCCGGCCGACCTGCGCCCGCCGGACGAGGTGCCCGACGAGGCGTTCCCGCTGGTGCTGACCACCGGCCGCCTGCTCGAACACTGGCACACGGGCGCGATGACCCGCCGCGCGTCTGTGCTCGACGATATCGAGCCCGAGGGCATCGCGGCCATGAACCCGCGCGAGATCGGCCGGCACGGCTTCACCGTGGGCCAGATGATCGCCGTCGAGACCCGGCGCGGCACGGTCAACGCCGTACTGCGCGCCGACCGCGAGGTGGCCGACGGGATGGTCTTCATGCCGTTCTGCTTCAACGAAAGCCCGGCCAACGTCCTGACCAACCCGCAGCTCGACCCGTTCGGCAAGATCCCGGAGTTCAAATATTGCGCAGCGCGCGTCCGCCGCATCGTCGCGCCGGAAGCGGCCGAGTAGGGCGCCGGCGCTCTACGGACGCTGCGTCTCGACGATGCTTTGCGCGGCCGCGCCGATGGCCTCGTCCACGGACCGGAAGTCCATCGCGAGCACGGACCGGGTCTGGCTGTCGTCGATGGCCTTGTGCACGCCCAGGCTGGGCACGATGGTCCTGATCTCCGGGTCGAACAGGGAAAGCAGGCGGATAACGAAGTTCGGCGCCCGCCGCGTGACGATCCTGCGGTCCGGATAGGCCCTGGCCAGCGTATCGGCGATCTCCGGAAACCAGATGAAGCCGGCCGCCGCGATCAGCCGCTTGCCGATCGTTTCGGGTGTCGACAGGGCCTTGACGTGCATGTCGGCCACATCGCGCACATCGACCGCCGGCAGGCCGAAATTGGGCAGCATCGGGTCCCTGGCCTTGAGCACGCGTTCCACCACGCCCAGCGACGTGCCGTAATGCGCATCCAGCGCCGGGCCGAGGACGAGACCCGGATTGATGGCGGTCAGTTCCATCTCGGGCGCCTGCTCTTCGATGAAGTCCCACGCCGCCCTCTCGGCCAGCGTCTTCGACTTGCCATAGGGGTTGATGCGCGCCGAATTGACATCGCTCCAGTCGGCGGCGGTATAGGCGGTGCCGTTGTCAGGCGCGTCCTTTTCCATCACCGACACCATGGAGGAGGTCAGGACGACCCGTTTGACGCCCGCCGCCCTGGCCGCTTTCAGGGCGCGCAGCGTGCCCTCGACGGCCGGCCGGATCAGTTCGTTCTCATCTTTGGGCTGGGCGAGCGGGAACGGCGAGGCGGTGTGCATCAGCACGTCGGCGCCTTTGAGCGCCTCGGGCCAGCCTTCATCCCTTGTCAGGTCGAGTTCGGCGAAGCTCAGGCGGCCGTCGAGCACCGACGCATCGTCCAGATGGGGCCGCACCGCGTCGCGCACCTCGTCGGCCCGCTTCATCGAACGGATGGTCGCGTGGACGTGATAGCCCTGCCGCAGCAGCTTGAGGGCGATGTGCTTGGCGATGAAACCGGAAGCACCGGTCAGGACGACACGTTCGGACATGGGAAAGCGGCCTTTTTGACGGAAGCGGGTTGCGATCGGCGGTCCGGACATAGCTGGTGGCGGATCTGACATTGTCAAGATCGCACGGCCGACGGGCGCGGAACGAGGGGTGGCCGCGCCCGCGCCACCGCTCCGACGACCTGCCCCTTCATTTCTGGCCAATCCTTCAGGACCATGTCCGGCTGTTCGGCGTGGCCCCGGTTGCGATATCCTGACCGGCGCACCACTTACATTGCGCGCCGTTTGCCGCTAAAGCGGCGCTCAGCTTTGTTTTTCCTGGATAGGCGCGATGTCCGACGACGGCTTTTTCCGCGAGGTTGAAGAAGAGCTTCGGTCCGACCGGCTCAAGGGATTCTGGGAGCGCTACGGCGTGATCATCGTCGCTGCGGCGGTGCTGCTCGTCGCCGCGACGGCCGGCTATCGCGCCTGGGACTGGTACAGCGCGCGCCAGGCGTCGGCATCCGGAGACCGGTTCCTCGAAGCGCTCAACCTGGCCGATGACGGCGACCATGATGCGGCGATGGCCGCACTCGAAGCGCTCGAAGCGGACGGCTTCGGCCAGTATCCCGTGCTCGCCCGCATGCGCGCGGCGACCGTCCAGGCCAGCCGGGGCGCGGCCGATGCCGCGGTCGCCGGCTTCGATGCCATCGCCGATGACCGCTCCGTGCCCGACGCCCTGCGCGACATGGCGCGCCTGCGCGCCGCCTATGTGCTGGTCGACCATGGCAGCTACACCGAGGTCGCCGCCCGCGCCGAGCAACTGACGGGACCGGACAATCCCTTGCGCCATTCGGCGCGCGAGGCGATGGGGCTCGCCGCCTACGGGGACGGCCGGTATGCCGACGCCAGACGCCTGTTCGACGCGATCGTCGCCGAGCAGGTCGCGCCGCAGGGTATCGCCGGCCGGGCACGGCTCATGCTCGAACTGATCGAGGCCAGCGGCGCGGTCGCCGAGGGCTGATCGCCATGGCCTTCACAGCCGCCATTGTCGGCCGGCCCAATGTCGGCAAGTCGACGCTGTTCAACCGTCTGGTCGGGCGCAGGCTGGCGCTCGTCCATGACGAACCGGGCGTCACGCGCGACCGCCGCCGGCACGAGGCGCGCCTGGTCGACCTTCGGTTCGATGTGATCGACACGGCGGGGCTTGAGGAGGGCGCGTCCGACACGCTGCCGGGCCGCATGCGCGCCCAGACCGAGCTCGCCGTCGCCGAGGCCGACCTCGCCCTCTTCCTGATCGATGCCAGGCACGGGTTGACCGCGGCCGACCGCACCTTCGCCGATATCCTGCGAAGGGCGGGCAAGCCGATCGTTCTGGTCGCCAACAAGGCCGAGGCGCGGGGCGCCGAGGCCGGGCTCTACGACGCCTTCTCGCTGGGCCTCGGCGAGGCCGTGCCGGTCTCCGCCGAGCATGGCCAGGGCATGGTCGACCTGCGCGATGCGATCGTCGCTGCGCTCGGCGAGGCGCGCGCGCTTGCCCGGCAGGACGGCGAGGACGGCGCCGACGAGGCAGAAACCGACGTCGCGGTCACCGAGACCGACGAGGATGCGCCCGATGCCTATGACGACACCAGGCCGGTCCGCATCGCGATCGTCGGCCGGCCCAATGCGGGCAAATCGACGCTGATCAACGCCCTGATCGGCGAGGACCGGCTGCTGACCGGCCCCGAGGCGGGGATCACCCGCGATTCCATTTCGGTCGACTGGCGGTGGCGCGGCCGCAGGATGCGCCTGTTCGACACCGCCGGCATGCGCCGCAGGGCGCGCGTGACCGGAAAGCTCGAAAAGCTGTCGGTGGGCGATGCGCTGCGCGCCATCCGGTTCGCCGAGGTTGTGGTGGTCGTTCTCGACGCCATGGCGCCGTTCGAAAAGCAGGATTTGCAGATCGCCGATCTGGTCGCGCGCGAAGGCCGGGCGCCGATCATCGCATTCAACAAGTGGGATCTCGTCGAAGACCGGCAGGCCCGTCTTGCCGACCTGCACGAGCGCACCGCGCGCCTCTTGCCGCAGATTCGCGGGGTGCGCGCCGTGCCCGCGTCGGCAGAGACCGGCTACGGCCTCGAACGGCTGATGCAGGAGGCCGTCGCAACGCACGCGGTCTGGAACCGGCGCGTGCCGACTGCAAGGCTCAACCGCTGGCTCGACGCCGTTGCCCTGCACCATCCCCCGCCGGCCGTCTCGGGCCGGCGTATCAAGCTCAAATACATCACCCAGGCCAAGACGCGCCCGCCCGGCTTCGTCTTGTCCTGCTCGCGGCCGGAGGCGCTGCCGGCATCCTATCTGCGCTACCTGACCAATGCGCTCAGGGACGATTTCGACCTGCCCGGCGTGCCGGTGCGGCTGATGCTGCGCACCAGCGAGAACCCGTTCGCCCACAAGGCCGGGCGCAGGCGCTGAGCGCGCGGTGCGGGATCTTGCCGTCCCGTTAACGAAACGTGACCGGTCACTTAACGCGCCGTCAAGGTTAATCCGCCATGCTGGCTTTCTGTCTACGTTGCGTCGCCTGACTTTCATGGAGTTGGCCTGTGCGTTTTTTGCGTCTTTTTGGCACGCGGTGCGTCGTGCCGGCCGCGTTTGCCCTTGCCGTCCTCGTCGCCAATCCCGCACAGACCTCGCTCCAGGACGTATCGAGCCTGATCTCGGGTCTCGATACGGCCTCCGGCGAGCGCTGGCTGATGCATGTCAGCCGGTCGGGCGTCGGCTCGATCCATTCGGCCGAAGTCCGGTTCGCGACCGATCCGGGGATCACCGGCGCGATCCGCAAGCCGGGGAGCGCCGGCGCCGGCCTGGGTCCGGTCGCCGTGATGACCGGCAAGACGGTCCTGCCGGGCACGCCCGACGAGGAACGCATCAACCGCGGCGACAAGGCCAGCCGGCTCGTCGCCGTCGTTCCGTCCGCCCCGCCCAGGGACTTCTCGGCCGGCTCGATATTGGAGCGGCGGTCCAGCCTCCTGCGCCCGAGCATCGACGGCGGCGTGCGGATGGCCTTCGTCCAGCCCGAAATCCAGGGCGAGGAACTGCGGATCGCCGGCGCCTTTCACGTTCGCAGGCCCGATCCCGCGCCGCAGGTTCCGACCGCGATCGCCGGGCTCGTGACCAATCCCGTCCCGGACGTGCTGGCGACGGCCTATGCGCCGCCCGCGCCCGATTTCGCCGAACGGTCCCCCTTTGCGAGCCTTCTGCGCGAACAGGATAACCAGGCGCGCGGCCGCTTCATCCCGCCCGTGCCCGAAAACGACCACGCCTGGGCCGGCAATCCGCTGCCGCCGCGCGTCTTCTCCGATCGCGAGCAGAAATGCCTTGCCGAAGGCATCTATTTCGAGGCCCGCGGCGAGAGCGCGCGCGGCCAGGCCGCCGTCGCCCAGGTGATCCTGAACCGCGTGCGCAACCCGGCCTATCCCGGCTCCATCTGCGGCGTGGTCTACCAGAACCGCCATTGGCGCAATCGCTGCCAGTTCTCCTTTGCCTGCGACGGCATCCGCGAGCGGATCACCGAGCGGCGCATGTGGCAAAGGGCCAAGGACATCGCCATGGCGACGACCGCCGGCAAGATCTGGCTCGACGAGATCGGCTCGTCCACGCACTATCATGCGACCTACGTCAATCCGCCCTGGGCGCGCACGATGAAGCGGCTGACGCGGATCGGCCTGCACATCTTCTACCGCACCCATGGCGGCGGCTGGAGCTGACGGCGGCGGTGCCGCCAATCGGCCCATAGCCTTTCCAGGCATATGCGACGATTTGGTTTTTCTCTCTTAAATTATTGATATATATTAATATTCAAGCACGTGCTGCGGCGCCAAATCCGCCTTGACGAATGTTCGGACCGAAACTATGTTGCGCGCAATTTGAGGGGGCCGGGGGCTCGTCTCGCGCGGTTCGGTCAGAGGCATGGCAGCATCTAAGCCACCAGGGACACCGGACGGCAAGGACGGGAACGGGCACGCCGCCAACTCGAGCCACGATGCCGGTCTTGAACAGCGGCGCCGGGCGCTTGACGAGGCGCTGGCCGAAAGGCGGGTCGCGGACCCCGCCGCCGAGCCGGAACGGCAGAAGGGAGCGGGAGCGGGGTCGGGATTCGGCAAGGCGCTCAAGCTGTCCAGCGAGTTCGTCGCTGGCATACTTGTCGGCGCGGGGCTGGGTTACCTTCTCGACACATTCGCCGGCACGAGCCCGTGGGGAATGATCGTCTTCCTCATGCTGGGTTTTGCGGCCGGCATACTGAATATGCTGCGTGCCGCGGGCGTCGTCGCCGAACCTGCCGGTCGCGCCCCGGACCGCAAGACGCCGCCGGACGGGGCGGGGTCCGATGAGACGGAAGATCGTGACGGCCGCCACTGAGCGGCGCTGACAATCAAGGCCGGTCGGACCGGCAGCACAGGACGGAGACAGGCCCGGTGGCGCAAGATCCCATCAAGCAGTTCGAGATCAACACGATCGTGCCGATCGAGAACGTCGCCGGGCTCGACCTGTCCTTCACCAATTCATCGCTGTTCATGGTTGCCACCGTGGCGACCGCTTCGGCGTTCCTTTATTTCGGCAGCGCCAATCGCGGGCTGGTTCCGGGCCGCCTGCAATCGATGACGGAGATGTCCTACGAATTCGTCGCCTCCATGCTGCGCGACGCGGCCGGCAGCGAGGGGATGCGCTTCTTCCCACTGGTCTTCTCGCTGTTCATGTTCGTGCTGTTCGCCAACCTTTTTGGCATGTTCCCCTATTTCTTCACCGTCACCAGCCATATCGTCGTGACCTTCGCGCTCGCCATGCTGGTGATCGGCACGGTGATCGTCTACGGCTTCTGGAAGCACGGGCTGAAGTTCCTCGGCCTGTTCGTGCCCGAGGGCGTGCCCGGCTATCTGGTGCCCCTGGTCGTCGCGATCGAGGTCATCTCGTTCCTGTCGCGGCCGATCAGCCTTTCGGTGCGCCTGTTCGCCAACATGCTGGCCGGCCACATCACGCTCAAGGTGTTCGCGGGCTTCGTCGTCTCGCTGAGCGCGTTCGGCGCGGTGGGCGTCCTCGGCGCGGTGCTGCCGATGATCATGGTGGTCGCGATCACCGCGCTCGAATTTCTCGTGTCGTTCCTGCAGGCCTATGTGTTCGCGATCCTGACCTGCATCTATCTCAACGACGCACTGCACCCCAGTCACTGACGGCCGCGCGGCGGTTCGTCCCCTCATCCCGCAATTTCGATCCAAAGGAGACTATGATGGAAGCGGAAGCAGCAAAATTCATCGGCGCGGGCATCGCTTGCCTTGGCATGGGCGGCGCCGCGATCGGTGTGGGCCAGATCTTCGGCAATTACCTGGCTGGCGCGCTGCGCAACCCCTCGGCCGCCGACGGCCAGTTCGGCCGCCTGATCTTCGGCTTCGCCGTGACCGAGGCGCTGGGCATCTTCTCGCTGCTCGTCGCCCTGCTGCTGCTGTTCGCGGTCTGATCCCTGACCGAATGGAGCGCGCCGGCACCGGCCGGCGCGTTCAGGCGTCGCATCGGCGGCGCCCCGACCGCAACGCTCGTGGGAAACCGCCATGTTCGTCACCACCGCATTGGCCGCCTCAACGCAAGCCGCAAGCGAAGGGGGCGGCGGCACGTTTCCGCCGTTCGACACCTCGACCTACGCTTCCCAGCTCTTCTGGCTGGTGATCACCTTCGGCTTTTTCTATTGGTTCATTTCAAGGGTCGCCTCGCCGCGCATCGGCGAGATTCTCGAAACGCGCCAGGACCGCATCGCCGGCGATCTGGACATGGCCCGCGACCTGCAAAGGCAGGCGGAGGAAGCCCAGGTCGCCTATGAGCAGGAACTGGCGCAGGCCCGCTCCACGGCCGGCGATATCGGCCAGAAGGCGCGCGACAAGGTCAAGGCCGAGGCCGAGGCCCAACGCCGGAAGATCGAGGCCGAATTGGGAACCAGGCTGGACGAGGCCGAGCGCCATATCGCGGCGATCCGCGAGAAGGCGATGGCCGAGTTGGGCGTGATCGCAGGTGAAACGACCGGCGCGGTGGTCGAGCGTCTGGTCGGCGTCAAGGTGACTCGCGCCGAACTGTCCAAGGCGGTCGAAAACGCGCGCGGGTAGCGCCAGGAGGACCGATATGATGTTGGATTCGAGTTTCTGGGCCCTCGTCGGCCTCTTCCTGTTCTTCGCCGTCCTGTACCGCTTCAAGGTGCACGAACTGGTGATCGGCGCGCTCGACGGACGCGGCGACAGGATTCGCGGCGAACTGGAGGAGGCCCGCCGCCTGCGCGAGGAGGCCCAGCAGTTGCTGGCCGAGTATCAGCGCAAGCGCAAGGAGGCCGAAAGCGAGGCCGAGGCGATCGTCGAGGCAGCCAAGAGCGAGGCCGGACAGATCGCCGCCGAGGCCAAGGCCAGGACCGAGGAATATGTGACCCGCCGCACCACGCTCGCCGAGCAGAAGATCGTGCAGGCCGAGATCGATGCGGTCAACGCCGTGCGCGCGTCGGCCGTCGATGTGTCGATCGCCGCCGCCGAGACGCTGATCGGCGACAAGATGACAGCGAGGGCCCGGGGCCAACTGTTCAAGGCATCTCTCGAACAGGTCGAGACCCATATGAACTGAATGCCGACCGCCGGCACCTTCGGATATGTTCGCGATTGCCGGAAATCGATGGCGACGTGCAAAGAAAGAGCTTCGCTCCTGGTTCCAAGGTGGCCTCCCGGGCCTGTGGGAGTGGGCGAAAAGCGGCGATGACATCACGCGTTTGCAGGCCCCTGCGGGCGGCATGAGCGCGCCCTTGGCATCCCGTCGAGCCGTTCGGGCCGGCTTGCATGGCGGAGGATTTCGGGTGACCATGCCCGGTCGCTGCGGACAGGATGGGGAGGCGGGACATAACCGGTTTCGATGATGACGAGGCGCAGCCGATGCCGGATCGCGCGACGGGCGCGTCCGGCAATGTTGTTGCGCTCAACCCGGGGCGCCGCCCGGCCCAGCAGACCGAAGTGCGGTTCGACCGCCGCGAACTCGACCAGATTCTCAGGGTCTACGGCTTCATGGTCGCCGGCGGCGAATGGCGCGACTACGGCCTCTCCCATCTGAAGGACCGTGCCGTCTTTTCGGTGTTCCGGCGCACCTGCGAAATGCCGCTCTACCGAATCGAGAAGATCCCCAGACGATCCCGCAGGCAAGGCGCCTATGCGATCGTCAACGCTTCGGGCACGGTCCTGAAGCGCGGCCACGACCTGGCCCATGTGCTCAAGCTGTTCGACCGGCCGCTCAAGCTGGTCCGGTCGAACTGACGGATCGGTCAGGCCGACCGGTAGAGCGTTCCGGGATAGGCGCCAGGATCGGGCGCGGTGGTCGCCGCCTTGCCGAGCGGTCGTTGCATCAGGACTGAATCGAGCCATCGCCCATGCTTGAAGCCCGTCGCGGGCAGCACGCCGGCATGCGCGAAGCCGAGCGTTTCGTGCAGCCGGATCGAAGCGGTGTGCTCCGAGCCGCCGATCACCGCGACCATCTGCCGGAAGCCGAGCGCTTCGCACCGTGCGACGATCTGCGCCAGAAGCGCCCGCCCGATGCCGCGCCCCCTGGCGCCGGGCGCGATATAGACCGAATCCTCCACGGTCCACCGATAGGCCGGTCGAGCGCGGTAGCCGCTCGCATAGGCATAGCCGAGCAGCGCCCCGCCGCCGTCCAGCGCTACGATATAGGGATAGCCGATGTCGCGGATCGCGCGGAACCGGGCCAGCATCTCGGCCTCGTCGGGCGGGTCGAGTTCGAAGCTCGCCGTGCCGTGCAACACCGCCTCACGATAGATATCGGTGATCGCGCCGATATGGGCTTGTGCGGCCTCGGAGAGCCGGAACGGGTCTGTCATCGGACGTGCCTTCGGAACGCGGCCACAAACCAGAAAAGCGCGCAAAAGAAAAGGGCGGCCCCAGAGCCGCCCGTTCCGTGTCGCGTTCGCGCCGCTTATTCGCGGTTGCCCAGGAAGTAGAGCAGGAACTGGAACATGTTGATGAAGTCCAGATAGAGCGCCAGAGCGCCCATGATGGCCTTCTTTTCGGCAATGGCGGCGCCGTCGCCCGCATAGTACATCTCCTTGATCTTCTGTGTGTCGTACGCGGTCAGGCCGGCGAAGACCAGAACGCCGATCGCCGAGATGGCGAACTGGAGGGCGGGAGAAGCCAGGAAGATGTTGACGATCATCACCAGGATCAGGCCGATCAGGCCGATGAACAGGAACGAGCCCATCGCCGTCAGGTCGCGCTTTGTGGTGTAGCCGTAGAGCGACAGAGCACCGAAGGCGGTGGCGGTGATGAAGAACGTCTGCACGATCGATCCCGACGTGTAGACCAGGAAGATGGATGACAGCGAGATGCCGAGCAGCGCGGCAAAGGCCCAGAAGGCCATCTGCGCGGTGCCCACCCCGATCCGGTCGATCCTGAAGCTGATGAAGAACACGATCGCCAGCGGCGCCAGGAAGAGCACCCAGCGCAGGGGCGAAGCGTAAATCACGGTGCCGAGCGCCGTCAGCATGGTGCCGTTGGGCAGCGAGGCGGTCGCCGCGGCCGGGTTGCCGGTGGTTGCCAGAAGCACGGTGCCGGCGGCGAACATCGCGGTGAGACCCAGTGCCAGCGCCATCAGGTTGTAGACGCGCACCATATAGGCGCGAAGGCCCGCATCGATGCTGGCGTCATAAGAGCGGGCACCGTAGCCCGTCTGTGATTGAACGTTGCGGAGTTCAGCCATGTCGTCCTCGTTTAGCCTTCTTGTCCCGTCGGGTGTCCGGCCGCGTGGCGCACGCACACCGAGGCGCCGCTGGCGGGACCTCCAGCATGCCTGACGTCAATATGAGACCTGCGGACAGATTTTACAAGAAGAACGCGCCCGATCCGGCGGCGAAGACGGGCTTTGAAGCGCCCCCGACGATCGGGGTCGGGCGGCGATGGTTAACCGTTCGTGAACGGCATCACAGGTTGCGCAGGACCGGCGCGGCCTTCTGTCCCAGAACCCGCCAGGTCCCCAGAAGGCCGAAACCGATGGTGCAAACCAAAGCGGTGAGGATGGTCATGACGGCGATCTCGGGCCGGAAGGTCCAAGGCAGGGCCATGATCTGGCCGACCACGAACCAGGCGGCGAAACCGCCGGCGGCCAGCGCGAAGACGGCCGTCGCCAGGCCGAGGATCGCA
>NZ_CFIFWG010000080.1:0-6255 GCF_984466335.1 Roseitalea sp.
CGGCGCCGGCGTCATTGTCGTCACCGACATGTTCGGCGGAACGCCGTCCAATCTGGCCATATCGATCCTGGAGCCGGGCCGGATCGAGATCGTCGCCGGGGCCAATCTGCCGCTCCTGATCAAGCTGGCGCGGGCGCGCGAGACCGGCGACATGGAACGCACGCTCGAACAGGCAAGCGAAGCGGGCCGCAAATACATCAACGTCGCCAGCAGGGTGCTCACCGGCCAATGAGCGGCGAGCAGGACGGTGTCGGCGGGGAGGAGGGCGCGTCCGCTGGACGCGGGGCCTTGCATGCCACCTTCACCATCACCAACAAGCGGGGCCTGCACGCGCGCGCCTCGGCCAGGTTCGTCCAGGCCGCCGAAACCTTCGCGGCGACGATCACCGTGACCAAGGACGGCCAGCGCGTGGGCGGCACCTCCATCATGGGCCTGATGTTGCTGGCCGCCGGACCCGGCAGCACCATCGACGTCGCCGCCCAGGGCCCGGACGCACGGGCGGCGATCGAGGCGATCGGCGCCCTGATCGCCGATCGCTTCGGCGAGGGCGAGTGAGGGCGGCGCGCAGGCCGACATGCGGACATAAGGATTTCTTTATATTGCCGTTGCTTGCCGTGCCTGTCTCTGTTAGGAGCCGCCCGACATTCCCGCATTCCGACGGAGCGCCCGATGGCTGAGCATCAAGATTATGTCGTCGCCGACATGGCCCTGGCCGATTTCGGCCGCAAGGAACTGGACATCGCCGAGACCGAGATGCCCGGCCTGATGGCGCTGCGCGCCGAATATGGCGAGCACAAGCCGCTGGCGGGCGCCCGCGTTGCGGGCTCGCTGCACATGACGATCCAGACCGGCGTCCTGATCGAAACGCTCAAGGCGCTGGGCGCGGACGTCCGCTGGGCCTCGTGCAACATCTTCTCGACCCAGGATCATGCCGCCGCCGCCATCGCCGCCACCGGCACGCCGGTCTTCGCCGTCAAGGGCGAGACGCTTGAAGAATACTGGTCCTACACCGACCGCATCTTCCAGTTCGCCGAGGGTGGCGCCAACATGATCCTCGACGATGGGGGAGACGCCACGCTCTACATCCTGATGGGCGCGCGCGTCGAGGAGGGCGAGAAAGAGCTGATCGCCAACCCCGGAAACGAGGAGGAGGAGGCGCTCTTCGCTCAGATCGGCAAGCGCATCGCACAGTCGCCGGGCTGGTTCGTCAGGCAGCGCCATATGATCAAGGGCGTCACCGAGGAAACCACCACGGGCGTCAACCGCCTCTACCAGATGATGGAGAAGGGTCACCTGCCGTTCCCCGCCATCAACGTCAACGATTCGGTCACCAAGTCCAAGTTCGACAACAAGTATGGCTGCAAGGAATCGCTGGTCGACGGCATTCGCCGCGCCACCGACACGATGATGGCCGGCAAGGTGGCCGTCGTGTGCGGCTATGGCGATGTCGGCAAGGGATCGGCCGCCTCGCTGCGCGGCGCCGGCGCCCGTGTGCAGGTCACCGAGATCGACCCGATCTGCGCCTTGCAGGCGGCGATGGACGGTTTCGAGGTGGTCACGCTGGACGATGCGGCTGCGCGCGCCGACATCGTCATCACCACGACGGGCAACAAGGACGTCATCACCATCGACCATATGCGCGCCATGAAGGACATGGCGATCGTCGGCAATATCGGCCATTTCGACAATGAGATTCAGGTCGCCGCGCTGCGCAACCTCAAATGGACCAGCATCAAGCCGCAGGTCGACATGATCTCCTTCCCCGACGACAAGCGGATCATCCTTTTGTCGGAAGGGCGCCTTCTTAACCTGGGCAACGCGACGGGACACCCCAGTTTCGTGATGAGCGCGTCCTTCACCAACCAGGTGCTGGCCCAGATCGAATTGTGGGCCCATGGCGAGCGCTATGAGGACCGGGTCTATGTGCTGCCCAAGCACCTCGATGAGAAGGTGGCGCGGCTGCATCTGGAAAAGCTCGGCGTCACGCTCACCGAGATGAGCGACGAGCAGGCCAGCTATATCGGCATCGATGCCCAGGGGCCCTACAAGCCCGAGCATTACCGCTACTGAGCCCGCAAGGGCCATCCCGGTCCATGCCGGTCGCGCAATGGCGAGGCCGGCTTTTTCGCCGCGCAGGCTTCACGGCGAATCCGCCGCCCGCTATCTTCGGGTGATTCGTGTGTGTGGGTAGCGTCGTACCACGCGGTGATGGCCCGCGCACGCTGCCCCCATGCGCGATGGCGAAGGGGAGCCAGATGCCACAACCGGCGAGGATGCGCCGCCCATGGCGCGCTTTGATCGCATCGGCGAGCCGTCCGCGCGGGGCGGCGGTGCTCGCCGGGGCGGCCGTTGCGGCCGGATGGAGCGCCGCCGCCGCCGCCGCGCAGGCCCTTGCCGGGTCCGGCGGCCTTGTCATCGTCGGCCGGCAGCTCGAAACGTTCGAGGTCGTCCAGCTCGCCCTGTTCTCCGGCGCGCTCGCCGCCGCGATCGGCTCGGCCCTGTGGCTTATTCGCGAGCGGGGGCGGACCGCCTCGCAGAACCTTGCCCTGCGCGGCAAGGTCTCCGCGCTCGGCGCGCGCATCAACCAGCTGGAGACGCTGGCCGCCTCGGAAGGGCAGCGCGCCGTCGTCTGGAGCGAGGAGCACAGCAAGCCCGCGGCCGTCATCGGCACGCTTGGCGCGCGTTCGGGGGCGCCTGAATCGCGCGGCCAGTTCCTGGCCTTTGGCCGCTGGCTGGAGCCGCGTTCGGCGGCGCGGCTAGAGCAGGCCATAAGCCGGCTGCGCGACCATGCGGAGCCCTTCGACGACATGGTGCTGACGCCGGTCGGCGTCCCGGTCGAGGTCAGCGGCCGGACCAGCGGCGGCAGCGCGATCGTTCGCTTCGTCTCGCTTGCCGGCCAGCGCGCCGAGCAGGCCCGGCTTGCGACCGAGTTCGCCCGCATCGTTGAAACGCTTGAAACGTTTCAGGCGCTGATGGACCGCTCGGACATGCCGGTCTGGCTGCGCGGCGCCGATGGTGCCCTGGCATGGGTCAATCGTGCCTATGCCGACGCGGTCGAATGCGCCGATGCCGAGGCCGCCATCGCGGCGCGTGGCGAACTGTTCGGCAGCCAGGCGGGCAAGCAGATCGCAAGCGCGCGCGCGCGGAACGCCGCCTTCGCCGGCCAGATCTCGACGGTCGTGCGCGGCGACCGGCTGGTCTACGATGTGCTCGATGTCGCCGGCCCGTACGGCTCGGCCGGCATCGGCCGCGACCGCAGCGAGACCGAGGCTGTGCGCGCCGAACTGAACACCACCATCGCCAGCCACGAGGAGACGCTCGATCTTCTGACCACCGCCGTGGCCATGTTCGATGCCGACGCAAGGCTGCGCTTCCACAATCACGCTTTCGAGCGGCTTTGGGGCCTCGACAGCGGTTTCCTGGCCGCAAAGCCGGACATGTCGATGTTTCTTGATCGCCTGCGCACCGACGGCAAACTGCCCGAGCAGCCCGAATGGCGCCGTTGGAAAGAGGGCCTTCTGGGCTGCTTCAAGGCCGTCGAGCCGCAAGAGGATCTCTGGCACCTGCCCGACGGCCGCACGGTGCGCATGATCGCCAGCCCGCATCCGCGTGGCGGGCTGACATGGGTGTTCGAGAATCTGACCGAGCGGATCGACCTTGAAAGCCGCTACACCACCTTGATGCGCGTTCAGGGCGAAACGCTCGACAGTCTGGCCGAAGGCGTGGCGGTGTTCGACACCGACGGCACGCTCAAGCTCGCCAACCCCGCTTTCGAGGCGTTCTGGCACGTGTCGCACCTGATGGATGAAGACCGCCTTCACATCTCGACGATCGCGGAGAGCTGCAAGGCCGTCTCCGGCGACGCCGAGCCCTGGCGGCATTTTGCCGGCACCGTGACCGGCTTCGAGGAGGACCGGGCCGTCGAGGAAGGGCGCGCCCAAACCGGCGAGCGGACCCTGTCCTGGCGAATCGTTCCGCTGCCCAACGGCCAGACCATGATCACCTTCGTCGACGTGACCGCGAGCGACCAGATAGAGCGGGCCCTGCGCGAGCGCAACGATGCGCTCGAACGCACCGCGCTTCTGCGTGACCGCTTCATCCGCCACGTCTCCTATGAACTGCGCGCGCCCCTGACCACGATCGGCGGTTTCACCGAGCTGATCAGGATGGACGCGACCGGCCCGCTCAACCCCAGACAGCGCGAATATCTGGCCGACATCGCCGCCGCGACGGCCGAACTGAACGATCTGACGCGCGATATCATCGATCTCGCCAGCATCGATGCCGGCGTGATGGAACTCACGCTCGACCGGGTCGAGATCGAGCCCGTCATGCGCGCCGCCGCCGAGCAGATCGAACCACGCCTCGAAGCCCATGGCATCGGCCTTGCCATGCGCGTGCAGCCGGACGCGGGCGCGATCGTCGCCGACCGCGCGCGGCTGACCCAGGTGCTGGTCAACATACTGGCCAACGCGGCCGATTTCGCCCCGCCGGGCAGCGAGATCGCCTTCACCTGCGCGCGCACCGCGCGGGGCGTCGGCTTCACCATCCGCGACGATGGTCCGGGGATTGCCCCGGACGCGCTCGAAGACGTGTTCGAGCGCTTCCACGCCGAGGGCGGCCGGGAGCGCGGCGCCGGACTGGGCCTTGCCATCGTCAAGAGCTTTGTCGAACTGCATGACGGCGAGGTCTCGATCCTTTCCGCGCCCGGCGAGGGCACCGAGGTGACGGTCACCTTCCCCCAGGCCCCGGCCCGTGTCGGCGTCGCCGCCGAATAGTCCGGTGGCGCAGGCGCCCTTGACGCTGGGTCCGCTCGACGAGCCGGCCATGGCCCGGCTTGCCGCCGACATGGCGCGCGTCGTCCGTCCGGGCGACTGCATCGCGCTTGCCGGCGATCTGGGCGCCGGAAAGACCAGCTTTGCCCGCCCCTTCATTCGAGCGCTGGCCGCCGATGCCGGGCTAGAGGTGCCCAGCCCCACCTTCACGCTGGTGCAGACCTATCCGACCGCGCCTCCTGTCGCCCATTTCGATCTCTACCGCATCGCCGAGGCCGATGAGGTGGCCGAACTGGGGCTCGACGAGGCGCTCGAAGCCGGTGTCGCGCTGATCGAATGGCCCGAGCGCGCTGCGTCGATGCTCCCCCTGAACGCGCTGTGGCTGACCTTGTCCGAAGCGCGCGACGGGACCGGCGCCGATGCGCGCATGATCACGGTCCGGGGGCCGGACGAGGCGCTCGCGCGGCTCGACCGCAGCCGCGCCGTCCGCGCCCTGCTGGGCCGGGCCGGCCATGGCGCCGCGCACCGCGTGCCGCTGGCGGGCGATGCCTCCATGCGCCGCTACGAGACGGTCAGCGACGGCGACTGGCGCGCGGTCCTGATGGACGCGCCGGCCCTGCCGGCCGGCCCGGCCGTGCGCGACGGCCGGCCCTATTGGCGCATTGCCCGCCTGGCCGGGGATATCCGGCCGTTCGTCGCCGTGGCCAGGACCTTGTCGGAGGCGGGCTTTGCCGCCCCGGCCGTCCTCGCCGTCGACTATGACTGGGGGCTCGCGCTTCTGTCCCATCTGGGGGCCGAGGAGGTGACAGACGGCCAGGGCGCGCCGATCGCCGGGCGCTACGAAGCCGCCATCGACATGCTCGCGGCGATGCATGGCCGCGACTGGCCGCGCGCGACGGCGCTCGACGACGGCACGGTCCACCGCATTCCCGATTTCGACCGGGACGCGTTCCTGATCGAGGTCGATCTGCTGGTCGACTGGTTCGTGCCGCGGGCGCTCGGCACGCCGGCCACCGGCACGGATCGCGCGCAATGGCATGCCGTCTGGTCGGCCCTTTTCGCCGTCGTCGATGCCGGGCCCCGCACGCTCATGCTGCGCGACGTCCATTCGCCCAACATCTTGTGGCGCGAGGCCGGGACCGGCCACGGTCGGGTCGGGCTGATCGACTTTCAGGATGCCCTTTGGGGCCATCCGGCCTATGACGTCATGTCGCTCGCCGCCGATGCAAGGGTCGACATCCCGCCCATCTTGCAGGCGCGTCTGCTCGACCGGTACTGCGCCGCGCGCCGCGCGGCGGATGCCGCCTTCGACGAGACAGGCTTTCGCGCCGCCGCCGCCATCCTTGCCGCCCAGCGCGTCTGCAAGATACTCGGCATCTTCGTGCGCCTGGACGAGCGGGACGGAAAGCCCGCCTACATCGCCCACCTGCCGCGCATGAAAGCCTATCTGCGCGCCGCGCTCGCCCACCCCGTGCTCGCC
>NZ_CFIFWG010000080.1:6265-13382 GCF_984466335.1 Roseitalea sp.
GCTCGCCGATCTGAATGGCTGGTTCGAGGCGCGCGGCCTGCTCGACATCGAGGTCGCGCTGCGATGAGCCGCCCGGCGTCGGCGACGGCCGCGATGATCCTCGCCGCCGGTTTCGGCAGGCGCCTGCGGCCGCTCACGGACACCGTGCCCAAGCCGCTGGTGCCGGTCGGCGGGCGGACCATGCTCGACCGCGCCCTCGATGCGGCCCGCGAGGCCGGCATCGGGCGCGCTGTGGTCAATGTCCATTATCTGGGCGACCGGATCATCGCCCATTGCGCCGGGCGCGAACGGCCGCATGTGGCGATCAGCGACGAGCGGGCGGAAATCCTCGAAACCGGCGGCGGCATCGTCAAGGCGCTGCCGCTGCTCGGCCCGGCGCCGTTCGTCCTGCTCAACGCCGACACCTTCTGGATCGACCGCGGCCCGCCGACCCTGGCGCGCATGGTCGCCGCGTTCGACCCGGCGCGGATGGACATGCTGCTCCTGACCGCGCGCCTGTCCGATACGACCGGGCACGAGGGCGGGGTCGACTTCTCCCTTGACGGGGACGGCCGCATCGCCCGCGCCGCGGACAGGTCGGGCGACGGCGTCATCTATGCCGGGGCGGCGATCGTCGATCCGGCCGTCTTCGCCGGCGCCCGCGCCGAACCCCACTCGCTCAATGTCTATTTCGATCGCGCGATCGCCGCCGGCCGCCTGTTCGCGCATCGCCTCGAAGGCGGCCACTGGTACACGGTCGGCACGCCCGAGGCGCTCGCGGCCGTCGCGGCCGCCCTGAGCGGGCGAACGGTTTGACCGCCGCGCGGCGCGGCTCCACACTCGCCGCCGACCCGAATCGCGCCTGTCGCCATGCCCGAACCCGCCGCCCGCTACCGTCACCGCACGGTTTTCACCGTTCCGCCCGGCGCGCCGTTTCTCCATACGGTCGCGCGCGGGCTGCTCGACGGCCGTCTGGTCGAGGGCTTTGCCTGGCGCGACGACCCGCTGGCGCTCGCCCGGGCGACGATCTACGTGCCCACGCGCCGTGCCGCGCGCGAACTGCGCTCGGTGCTCATGGACGCGCTGGGCGCGACCGCGATCCTTCTGCCCCGCATCCGCCCGCTCGGCGAGGTCGACGAGGACGCCGCCTTCCTGGCCGCTGGCGACGGCGCGATGCTCGACGTGCCGCCGGCGATCGATACGCTCGAACGGCAACTGGCGCTGGGCAGGCTCGTTGCCCGCTGGACCCAGGCGCTGGCCGGTGACCTGCGGGGCGCGCTCTATGAATCCGAGCCGGTGACGACGCCCGTCTCCGTCGCCGATGCGTTCTGGATGGCCGCCGACCTCGCCGCGCTGATCGACCAGCTCCGGACCGAGGGCATCGGCTTTGCCCGGATCGAGGCCGCCGCCGGCGCCGACGTTTCGCGGTGGTGGCATGTCACGCTCGCCTTCCTTCAGATCGTCAAGACGAGCTGGCCGGCCTATCTCGACGAGCGTCGCCGGCTCGATCCGGCCGATCACCGCAACCGGATGATCCGCGCCGAGGCGGCGCGCCTTGAGGCTGCTCCTCCGGCCGGCCCGGTGGTCGTCGCCGGCTCGACCGGCACGATCCCGGCGACGGCCGAACTGATCGCGACCGTCGCCAAGCTGCCGCTGGGCGCGGTCGTCCTGCCCGGATACGACACGGCGATGGATGCGGACACGCGCGCGCTGTTGCAGGCGTCCGGCGATGCGACGCCGGTGATCGGTCATCCGCAGTTCGGCATGTACAAGCTGGTGCGCGCCATCGGTGTCGCGCCCGACGCGATCGATCCGCTTGGCGCTGCGCCCGGCGCGCCGCTGGCCGCCCGCGCCCGCTGGGTGGCGGCGGGGCTGGCGCCCGCCGGGCAGACCGCGCGCTGGGCGCGCCTGCGCGCCAGCCTGCCGGAAACCGCCTTTGACGGTGTCGGCGTGCTGCACGCGGCGAACGAGCAGGCCGAGGCCCTGGCGATCGCCTGCGCGCTGCGCGAGGCGATCCTCGATCCCAAGGCGACGGCCGCGCTCGTCACGCCCGACCGGCAGCTTGCCCGGCGCGTTGCGTCCGAACTCGGCCGCTTCGGCATCGAGGCCGCCGATTCGGGCGGAACGCCGTTCGCGCTGACCGGCCAGGGCGTGCTTTTGGCGTTCACGCTCTCGCTGGCCGGCGGCGAGGCCGACCCTGCCGGCCTTCTGGCCCTTCTCAAGCACCCACTCGCCCGCTTCGGCGCCGGCGCGGCCGATCATCGGGCGGCGGTCGCCGATCTTGAGATGCTGGCCCTGCGCGGCGGGACGGGCCGCATCCGCCTTGGCGCCTTTGCGTGCTTCGTCGAGACGGCGCTTGGGCGCTGGAACGACGATCGGCGCCGCAAGCCGGCCTGGTATGAACGGCTCGACGGTTCGGCGTTCGAGCGCGTCCATGCGCTGGCCGCGCGCGTCCAGGCCGCTTTCGCGCCCCTTTCAAGGCTCGACGACACTGCCGATCACGGCCTCGACGAGACCGTTCGCGCCACCATCGCCGCGCTCGAAGCGATCGGCCGCGACGACCGGAGCCGGCACGATGCGCTCTATGCCGGCGAGGGCGGCCGGACGCTCGAAGGTCTGCTGGCGCGGCTTCTGGCGAGCGATGTGCGGATCGCCTTTCCGCTCGCGCAATGGCCCCAGATGGTGCGCGCGCTGACCGGTACCCTGGCCGTCAGGCCCGGTCATGGCGGCCATCCGCGCATTCATGTCTGGGGCACGCTGGAAGCGCGGCTGCAAAGCGTCGACCTGATGGTGCTGGGGGGCCTCAACGAGGGCACATGGCCGGCGCAGGCCGCCAACGACGCCTTCCTGACCCGCGCGATGAAGGCCGAGATCGGGCTCGATCCGCCCGAGCGGCGCATCGGCCTTGCCGCCCACGATTTCCAGATGGCCATGGGGCACCGCCATGTGCTGGTGACCCGGGCGCGGCGGGCGGGCGGATCGCCCACGGTGGCCTCGCGCTGGCTGCAAAGGCTGGAAACGCTGGCCGGCGCGGCCGCAACGGGCAGGCTTCGCAGGGCGGGCGAACGCTATATGGCGCTGGCCGATATCGTCGCCGCGCCGATGGCGGCGCCCCCGGCGCTGCGGCCGGGACCGGCGCCGCCGCGCGCGGCCCGGCCCGATGCGCTGTCGGTCACCGAGGTCGAGACGCTGCGCCGCGACCCCTATGCGATCTATGCCAGGCTGGTGCTCGCGCTCGCCCCGCTCGACCCGCTGGTGCGCGATCCGGACTTCGCCGACCGGGGCTCGCTGATCCACGCCGTCATGGAGGAGGCCGCGCGCGCCGGCATCGACTGGACCGCGGCCGATGCGGCCGCGCGCTTCGAGGCGATGGCGCGCGCGCGCTTTGACGCCGAGGCCCTGCCGCCGGACATCGACGCGCTCTGGTGGGCGCGCATGCTCGCGGCGATCCCCAATCTGGTCGCGTGGGAGGCGGGGCGGGCGGGCTTCGTCCGCCGCACCCATCCCGAGGCCCGCGCCCGGCGCACGCCGGTCGGCGCGACGGGCGTGATGCTGCGCGGCTATGCGGACCGGATCGACCTGCGCCGTGACGGCCGGGCCGACATTGTCGACTTCAAGACCGGAACCGCGCCCTCGGGTCCGCAGGTCGAGGCGCTTATCGCTCCGCAACTGCCGCTGGAGGCGGCGCTCGCCGCCCGTGGGGCCTTCGACGCGCTTGGCCGTGTGCCGCCCGGCGACCTTCTCTATGTGCGGCTCGGCGCGCGCGGCGAGGTCGACCCAAGGCCCGTGTCCGGCGGCAAGTACCCCGGCGCGGACGAACTGGCCCAACGCGCCTGGGAAAAGCTCGAAGGGCTCTGCGCCCACTATGCCGACGAAGCCCATGGCTATCCGAGCCGCGTGATGCCGTTCCGCGAGGGCGATTTCGCCGGCGATTACGACCACCTGGCCCGTGCGCTCGAATGGATGAACGCCGCCGGCGGCAACGGGGGCGGCGATGACGGAACGCTCTAAACCCATGCCGGACGAGGCAACGCGCCGCGATCAGACGCGCGCCGCCGATCCGGTCAATTCGGCCTGGGTGTCGGCCAATGCCGGGTCGGGCAAGACCTGGGTGCTGTCGACGCGCGTGATCCGCATCCTGCTGGCCGGCACCGATCCGTCGAAGATCCTCTGCCTGACCTACACGCGCGCGGCGGCCGCCGAGATGAAGACGCGCGTCTTCGACCGGCTCGGCGCATGGGTGACGATGCGGGATGCGGCGCTTGCGGCCGAACTCGAAGCGATCGGGGGCGGGCGGCCGGACGCGGCGCGCATGGCCTTTGCGCGCACCTTGTTCGCCCGGGCGCTGGAAACGCCGGGTGGGCTCAAGATCCAGACCATCCACGCCTTTTGCGAGGCGCTGCTGCACCGGTTTCCGCTCGAAGCCAACATTGCCGGCCATTTCGAGCTGCTCGACGGCGAGGCGCAGGCGCTGCTGATCGCACAGGCCCGGCGCGGTCTGCTCGCCGGCGCCGCGCAGCGCGGCACGGCCGGTGCCGGCGAGGCGCTCATGCGCGTCCTGATGATCACCGGCGAGAGCGGCATGCAGGCCCTGCTCGACGAAATCGTCGCACATCGGCGCGCGATCACGGACATGCTCGAACGCCTGTCGCCCGCCGAGGACCGCCGCGCCGCCTACCGCCAGGCGTTCGGGTTCGGCCCGGACATCCATGAGGACGATATCGCCGCCGCCGTCTGGCCCCTGCCGGGCCTGACGCCCGACGTGCTGCACGGCCTTGCCGACGGCCTGCGGCCCGGCGAGGCCAGGAAGGTGGCCGGCATCGTCTCCGATGCGCTCGATGCCGGCCGAAGAGCGGGCGCGCCCGAAAGGCTGGGCGCCCTTGCGCCATGCTTTCTGACCGACAAGGGGGCGCCTCGCGGAACGGGGACGCTGTTCGCCAAGGCGGCCACGGCGCTCGTCCCCGACCTTGAGGCGCGCTATGTCGAGGCACGCGCGCATTTCCTCGCCATACGCGGCCGGGTGCACCTTCTGCGCGAGATCGACGCCACGCTCGACGTGCTCGCCGTCGCCGAGGCCCTGATCGGCCGCTACCAGGCGCTCAAGCGCGCGCGCGGCTTTCTGGATTTCGAGGATCTGATCGCGCGCACCGCGACCATGCTGATGCGCACCGACGCTTCGGTCTGGGTCCGCTACAAGCTCGACCAGGGCATCGACCATGTCCTGATCGACGAGGCGCAGGACACGAGCCCCGCCCAATGGGACGTGATCCACGCGCTGACGGGCGAGTTCTTCGCCGGCGAGACCGCGCGCCAGGGCGTGCGCACCGTTTTCGCCGTGGGCGACGAGAAACAGTCGATCTATTCGTTCCAGGGCGCCGATCCGGACAGGTTCGCCGACACGCGCGACCATTTCGCCCGCCTGGCGGCGGGGGCCGGGCGGACTTTCGCGCCGGTCGCGCTCCAGGTCTCGTTCCGCTCGACCCAGGCCGTCCTCGACGCGGTCGACCGCGTGTTCGCCGTCGACGGCAACCGCGCCGGGCTGACGCGCGACGCGCTGCCGACCCGGCACCGGTCGCTGCGCACCGGCGCCCCCGGCCGGGTCGAGATATGGGAACGGCTGGCCAGAGAAAGGGTCGAGCGCGGCGACGACTGGACCGCGCCCGTCGATGCGGCCCCCGAGCCCGCGCTCATCGTCGCCACGCGCATCGCCGACACCATTGCGGGCTGGCTGGAGGCCGGCACGGTGATCGAGGCGACGGGCGCGGCGATCACGCCGGGCGACATCCTCGTGCTGGTGCGCGCGCGCGACACCTTCGTCGGCGCCCTGTCGCGGGCGCTCAAGGAGCGGGACGTGCCGGTCGCCGGCGCCGACCGGCTCAGGCTGACGGGCCACATCGCCGTCCTCGACCTGATCGCGCTCGGTCGGGTCATGCTCAACCGCGCCGACGATCTTTCGCTGGCAAGCCTGCTCAAGAGCCCGCTGTTCGGCCTCGGCGAGGAGGCGCTGTTCGCCCTGGCCCATGGCCGCCGGGGGGAAACGCTCTGGTCGAGGCTGGCCGGGGCGGCCGAGACCGACGGCGCGCTGGCCGCCATCCGCGACCGGCTCGACGCATGGTCGCAAAAGGCCCGCGCCCTGCCCGTGCACGGCTTCTACGCCCATGTGCTGTCGGCCTGCGCGGGCCGGCGCAAGCTCGTCGGACGGCTGGGGCCGGAGACCGCCGACGTGCTCGACGAGTTCCTCGCGCTGAGCCTTGCGGCCGAGCGGACCGGCCCGTCCGCGCTCGAAACCTTCATCGACGCGCTCGAACATCATGCGCCCGAGATCAAGCGCGAGATGGATCAGGCGCGCGGCGAGGTGCGCATCATGACGGTGCACGGCGCCAAGGGGCTGGAGGCGCCGATCGTCTTTCTGGTCGACCGTGGCGGCAGGCCCTTCGACGCCCGCAACGCGCCCCAGCTCGTTCCGGTCGCCCTGCCGGGCGAGCCGTCCGGCCAGGCAAGCGGTTTCCTGTGGCGCGGGACGCCCGATGCGCGGTCCGATGTGCACGAGGCGGCGATGGCGCGGCTCGAACGGGCCGCGCGCGAGGAATATCGGCGGCTGCTCTATGTCGGCATGACGCGGGCCGCGGACCGCCTGATCGTCGCCGGCTATCGCGGCGTGACCGCCCCGTCCGACCCGACCTGGCACACGATGGTTCAATCCGCGCTGGAACCCGCATGCGACCGGATCGAAACCGATGCCGGTCCGGTCCTGCGGTTTCCGGCGGGTCTTGGTCCTGTGCCCGGATCGTCCGGATCGCCGCCGCCGCAAGGCGGCCGGCACGGCCCATTGCCGCCCGGCTTCGCCGAACCGGCGCCGCCCGAGCCGCCGGCGGCCCGGCCGCTCGTGCCGTCGGGCGCGTCCGGGCTGGCCGTCGCCCCCGAGGCCGCCGACGCCGATGCCGGCGCGCCGTCGCTGCTGGCGCGCGGGGACGGGGCCGAAACGGCGGCGGCCGACGCCATCCGCCGCGGCACCGCCGTCCACACGCTGTTGCAGGTGCTGCCGTCGGTCGCGCCGCCCGACCGGCAGGCGCGGGCACGCGCCTGGCTGAAACTGTCGGCGCCCGCCATGCCGCCGGCCGGGGTCGATGCGATCCTC
>NZ_CFIFWG010000081.1:0-13164 GCF_984466335.1 Roseitalea sp.
GACGGTCGCGGCCGACCCGGCCGATCCGGTCGCCCCCTACCGCTATCTGTTCGGCTTCTACGCGCTCACGCTCGCGGCCGCACTTGCGGTCTACCTGTTCTCGCGCGATGCCAAGCCAAGGCGGGCCGATGCGCCCGCCGGATTATAGAGCCCTCACCCAGTCGGCGATCGTATCGGCCACCGCCCCGTTGTTGGACGGCGACAGCGCATCGCCGGCGATCACATGGTCGTCCGGATCGTCCGATCGCGTCATGGCGACGATCTCGGCCGGCCCGCCCCAGCGTTCGGCGATCCGGCGCGTGACCGTGTGGTCCACGATCCGGTCGGCGTCCGAGAACATGAACAGGGCCGGTTGCGTCGCGTTTTCATGGGCTTGTGCCCTGGCATGGGCGACCAAGGCGGCCATGGGCAGCAGCGCGGTCGACGGGTAGCGCTCGGTCCAGAACCGGGCGTGCAGCTCGTTCGCCGGCTCGAAGGCGCGCTCGGCGCCCGCGAGCAGCGGCACGAGCCGGCGCGCGAAGGGCGCGGTCAGCATCCCGGAGCCCGCCGCCTTCACCTTGAAGTTCGGCGACACGAAGATGATCCCGCCGATCCGGTCCTTAAGGTCCGGATGCAGCGCGGCGACGGCCGCCAGCGTGCCGCCGGTCGAGGTGCCGATCAGCACCACCTTCTCGCCCAGCCGCTCGCCGATCGCGACGGCCTCGGCCACGTCGTCGATCCAGTCTTGCACGGTCGGCCCGGCCATCGCCGCCTCCGGGCGGCCGTGCCCGGCAAGGCGCGTATAGTGAAGGTTCGCCCCCAGCGCCGCGGCCGCCATGTCGGGCACCGGCCGGATTTCGCCGGCCGAGGCCGAAAAGCCGTGCACATAGACGAGCGCGACGGGCGTCCTGGCGCGGGAGTTGGGGAAGGCCCAGACGATCTGCTTTTCGGCGCCCTCGACAATGTCGTCGAACCGGCCCTCGGTGTCGGCCAGATAGGCGTCCACATCCGCGCCGATGGCGGCCGGGTCGAACCGCAGCGCCGTCTCCACCGGTTCGCGCGGGCCGAAGGCCCACAGCGCGGCCAGGAGAAGGGCGATGACGGCGAGCCCGTAAAGCATGGTGCGGATACGGCGTTTCGGTTTTGCGTCCGGTGCGGCGTTGTCGGTCATGACGGTTCGGCTCCGGTCTGCCATTGAACGGTGTGGATTGGTAGCCGCCGCGTGCGGGCTTGGCAAACCGGGCGCGATCGCGCCGTGGCATTGACTTGGCCGCGGCGAGCGCCGATTTTGGCGCCGAAGGAGACCATGATGGCGGGATTTCTGAAGCGGCTTTTTGGCGGTGGCGATGGCGGTGACGGTGGCGACCCGGCCGCCCGCGCGCCCGACGAAGAGTATAAGGGCGTCGAGATTCGCGCCGCGCCGGTCAAGGAGGCGGACGGCCAGTGGCGGCTCGCCGGCACGCTGACCAGGACCTTCGACGGCGCGCCGGTCACCCGCCGCTTTCTGCGCGCCGACCTTCTGGCCTCAAGGGACGTGGCCGTTTCGTCGACGCTCGCCAAGGCGCGCATGATCATCGACGAGAACGGCGAGGGGCTTTGGACCGGCGACACGGACCGGCCCGCCTGAGCGTGGCTTGACGCGCGGCGCCCCCGCTCGCAAAAGGGCGTCGATCCGCGCCCAGCCGAGCCATCCATGTCCGACTTTCTCGACGCCGCACGCCTGACGGTGCATCCTCTCGCCGCTCCGATCGATGGCCGCGCCACCCCGCCCGGCTCGAAATCGATCACCAACCGGGTGCTGCTTCTGGCCGCGCTGGCCGATGGCGTCAGCACCATCACCGGCGCGCTCAGGAGCGACGATACCCGCCATATGGCGAGGGCCCTGCGCGCCATGGATGTCGAGGTTGAGGAGCCGGACGCAACGACCTTCAAAATAACGGGAAAGGGCCGTCTCGTTTCCCCTTCCGAACCGCTCTTTCTGGGCAATGCGGGCACCGCAACGCGCTTTCTGACCGCGCTGGCCGCGTCCGTCGACGGAACCGTCGTCGTCGACGGCGATTCGCACATGCGCAAGCGGCCGATTCAGCCGCTCGTCGACGCGCTGCGCGCCTGGGGCGTCGATGCGCGGGCGCCGACCGGCTGTCCGCCGGTGACCGTGCGGGGGGCTGGCACGCTGCCGGGCGGGCGCATCGAGATCGACGGCGGCCTTTCGAGCCAGTATGTCTCGGCGCTCCTGATGGCCGCGCCGCTCGCCCAAGGGTCGGTCGACATCGTGCTGACGGGCGCCCATATCGGCGCGCGCGGCTATATCGACCTGACGATCGCCGCGATGGAGGCGTTCGGCGCGCGGGTCGATCCTGTCTCGGCCGGCCATTGGCGCGTTTCGGCCACCGGCTACCGTCCGGCCGACCATCATGTCGAGCCCGACGCCTCGGCGGCCACCTATCTGTGGGCGGCCGAAGCGCTGACGGGCGGTACGATCGATCTGGGCACCGCGCCGGAGGCGTTCACCCAGCCCGACGCCGAAGCGCACGCGCATATTGCCCGGTTCCCGAACATGCCGGCCGAGATCGACGGCGCGCAGATGCAGGACGCGGTGCCGACGCTGGCGGTCCTTGCCGCCTACAACGCAACGCCCGTGCGCTTCGTCGGCATCGAAAACCTGCGCGTGAAGGAATGCGACCGCATCGCCGCGCTGTCCCAAGGGCTGAACCGCATCAAGCCGGGCCTTGCGGTGGAGGAAGGCGACGATCTGATCGTTCACGCCGATCCGTCCCTGCGCGGCGCCACGGTCGCCGCGCGGATCGACCCGTTCGCCGATCACCGCATCGCCATGAGCTTCGCGCTGGCCGGCCTCGTCACCCATGGCATCACGATCCTCGACCCCGGCTGCGTCGCCAAGACCTTCCCCGCCTATTGGGACGTGCTGGCGGGCCTGGGGGTCGGATTGTCTTTGTAACGCGCCGTCATTTCGGGGCTTGTTCCCCGAATCCACGCCGGCATAGGCGCCACTGGAGCCCGCGAACAAACCCCGGGACGAGGCGGGTCCAGGACAATATTCCTGCGATCGGCATGCTGACCCTCTCACGCCAAGGCCGGGTCGATCCCCACATCGGGCCGGTCGATCACCTCGCGCAGCGCGAAGGACGAGTTGATCTTGACCACATGCGGCAGGTTGGACAGCCAGTCGCGGTGGATGCGCTCATAGTCGGCCAGATCCTTGGCTGCCACGCGCAGTATGTAGTCGTACTCCCCGCTCATCAGGTAGCAGACGAGCACGTTGGGGCACCGCTTCACCGCATCCTCGAACGCGCGCAGCGTCGTCTGGAACTGCCCCGAAAGCGAGATGTGCACGATCGCGATCATCTGGTGGCCGAGCGCCCGGTTCGAAAGGCGCGCATGATAGCCGCGGATCGTGCCCGATTTCTCCAGCGCGTCCAGCCGGCGCGAGCAGGCCGAAGGCGAAAGGCCCACCGTGTCGGCGAGCGTCGCGTTCGGCATGCGGCCGTTCCTCTGAAGCGCGGTCAGAATCGCGCGATCGAGCGTGTCGAGTGCCATGGGTGCAAACTTCTCCAATTGGAGGGCGTTTCAGGCAGATATTATTGCACAAATAGCGCCCGTTCAATCACACTTTGCACGGACATTGCGCGCCAATTCGGCGATCCTTGCTGCGACAACGGTTTGGGAGGTTTCAATGCGCGTCGGCTGCCCGAAGGAAATCAAGAACCACGAATACCGCGTCGGGCTGACGCCGGGTTCGGTGCGCGAATATGTCGCCCACGGCCATGAGGTGCTCGTCGAGACCGGCGCGGGCCTCGGGGTCGGCGCCGATGACGGCGCCTATCTGGCCGCCGGCGCGCGCATCGCGGCGACCGCGGCCGAGATCTTCGAGAAGGCGGACATGATCGTCAAGGTCAAGGAGCCGCAGCCCTGCGAATGGGCGCAGCTTCGCGAGGGCCAGCTTCTCTACACCTATCTGCATCTGGCGCCCGATCCCGAGCAGACGCGCGGCCTGGTCGACAGCGGCTGCACGGCGATCGCCTACGAGACCGTCACCGGCGATGATGGCGGCCTGCCGCTTCTGGCGCCCATGTCCGAGGTCGCCGGCCGCCTTTCGATCCAGGCATCGGCGACGGCGCTGCAAAAGTCGGGCGGCGGCCGCGGCGTGCTGCTGGGCGGGGTACCCGGCGTCGGGCCGGGCAGGGTGACGGTGATCGGCGGCGGCGTGGTCGGCATCAACGCGGCGCGCATGGCGGCCGGCCTTGGCGCGCGGGTGACCATGATCGACCGGTCGCTGCCGCGCCTGCGCGAACTCGACAACATCTTCCAGGGGCGCGTCGAGACCCGCTATTCGACCGTCGAGGCGCTTGAGCGGAGCGTGTTCGAGGCCGATGTCGTCATCGGCGCTGTTCTGATCCCGGGCGCGGCCGCGCCCAAGCTGGTCACCCGCGAGATGCTGGGCGGCATGAAGAAAGGCGCGGTGCTGTGCGATGTCGCCATCGATCAGGGCGGCTGCTTCGAGACCTCCAAGCCGACCACCCATGCCGCGCCGACCTACGAGGTGGACGGCATCATCCATTATTGCGTCGCCAACATGCCCGGCGCGGTGCCTGTGACGTCGGCGGCCGCGCTCAACAATGCCACCCTGCGGCAGGGCCTGGCGCTCGCCGACCGCGGGCTCGAAGCGCTGACCGACGATCCGCACCTGCGCAACGGGCTGAACGTGCATCGCGGCCGGGTCACCAACGGCCCCGTCGCCGAGGCGCTGGGTTATGAGCTGGCCGAGCCGCGGGCGGCGCTGCGGGTGGCCTGACGCCCGCTGCTCGGCCCCGGCATGTTTATGGATGCCGTTTTCGCGCCCTGCCCCAGGGCGCCGGCGCGCTGGACAGCGGGCCGGCTTTTGCCGTAATCACCGGGCCTGACCGGCGCCGGGCGGCGCAGCGTTCATGGCGGCCGCATCCGTCCGCGCGTCATGGGTGCCGGGGTCGACGCGGACGGTTGCGGGATTATGTTCATGAGTGGCGTCAATTCGATCCGTACGGCTTTTCTCGATTTCTTCGCCGCGCACGGTCACGCGATCGCGCCGTCGAGCCCGCTCGTTCCGCTGAACGATCCGACGCTGATGTTCACCAATGCCGGCATGGTGCAGTTCAAGAACGTCTTCACCGGGCTTGAAAAGCGCGACTACAGCCGCGCGGTGACCGCGCAGAAATGCGTTCGCGCCGGCGGCAAGCACAATGACCTCGACAATGTCGGCTACACCGCGCGCCACCACACCTTCTTCGAGATGTTGGGCAACTTCTCGTTCGGCGACTATTTCAAGGATGTGGCGATCGAACTGGCCTGGACGCTGATCACCAGGGAATTCGGCCTTGCCAGGGACCGGCTGATCGTCACCGTCTACCATACCGACGACGAGGCATTCGATCTGTGGCGCAGGATCTCGGGCCTGCACGAGGACCGGATCATCCGCATTCCGACCCATGACAATTTCTGGCAGATGGGCGAGACCGGCCCGTGCGGGCCGTGCTCGGAGATTTTCTACGATCACGGCGCGCATATTCCGGGCGGCCCGCCCGGCTCGCCGGACGAGGATGGCGACCGGTTCATCGAGATATGGAACCTGGTCTTCATGCAGTTCGAGCAGACGACGCCCGAAAGCCGTGTTGATCTGCCGCGCCCGTCGATCGATACGGGCATGGGCCTCGAACGAATCGCCGCCGTGCTGCAGGGCGTCCACGACAATTACGACATCGATCTGTTCAGGGCGCTGATCGCCGCCTCCGAGCAACTGACCCGCACCGGGGCCGAGGGCGCGCGGCGGGCCAGCCACCGGGTTATCGCCGATCACCTGCGCGCGACCGCGTTCCTGATCGCCGACGGCGTGCTGCCGTCGAACGAGGGGCGCGGCTATGTGTTGCGGCGGATCATGCGGCGGGCGATGCGCCACGCGCATCTGCTGGGCGCGTCCGAGCCGCTGATGCACAGGCTCGTGCCGGCCCTGATCGGGGAGATGGGTGAAGCTTATCCACAGCTTGGCCGCGCGCGCGATCTGATCGCCGAGACGCTGCGGCTTGAGGAAACCCGCTTCCGCAAGACGCTCGAACGCGGGCTTGGCCTTCTGAACGAGGCCACCGCGGGCCTTTCGGCGGGCGGCGAGCTGGCCGGCGCCACGGCCTTCAAGCTTTACGACACGTTCGGATTTCCGCTCGACCTGACCCAGGATGCGCTGCGCCAGCGCGACATTTCGGTGGATGTGGACGGTTTCGGCGCGGCCATGGCGCGCCAGAAGGCCGAGGCGCGCGCGGCCTGGGCGGGCTCGGGCGACGCCGCCGACGAGGCGGTCTGGTACGAATTGCGCGATACGCTCGGCGCGACCGAATTCCTCGGCTACGAGGCCGAGAAGGTGGAGGGGGTGGTGACCGCGCTGGTTCGCGAGGGCGCGCGCGCCGAGGTGGCCGATCACGGCCAAACGGTCGCCGTGATCGCCAACCAGACGCCTTTTTATGCCGAATCGGGCGGCCAGCAAGGCGACACGGGCATCATGCGCGGCGAGGGCTTCGTCATCGACATAGACGATACGCGCAAGCGGGCCGATGGCCTTTTCGTCCACCATGGCCGCGTGCGCGAGGGCACGGTGGCGGTCGGCGCGGTCGTGGAAATGGCGGTCGACCATGAGCGTCGCGGCGCCCTGCGCGCGAACCATTCGGCGACCCATCTTCTGCACGAGGCGCTGCGCGCGGTGCTGGGCGCCCATGTCGCCCAGAAGGGATCGCTGGTCGCGCCCGACAGGCTGCGTTTCGACTTTTCCCACCCCAAGCAGATCAGCGACCGGGAACTGGCCGATATCGCCGATATCGCCAATGAGATCGTGCTGCAGAACGCGCCGGTCACCACGCGGCTGATGGGCGTCGACGAGGCGATCGAACAGGGCGCGACGGCGCTGTTCGGCGAGAAGTATGGCGATGAGGTGCGGGTCGTCTCGATGGGCACGGCCGTGCGCGGCGACAAGGCCGGACGGCCCTATTCGGTGGAGCTGTGCGGCGGCACCCATGTCGGCGCCACCGGCGAGATCGGCCTCGTGCGCGTCGTCGACCAGAGCGCGGTGTCGGCCGGCGTGCGCCGGATCGAGGCGCTGACGGGCGAGCGCGCCCGCCGCTATCTGGAGGCGCAGGACGAGCGCATGCGCGCCGTCGTCGGCCTTTTGAAGACGACATCCGACGAGGCGGTCGACCGTATCGGACAGCTTGTCGACGACCGGCGCCGTCTTGAGCGCGAACTGTCGGACGCAAGGAAGGCGCTGGCCCTTTCGGGGCCGGCCGATGGCGCGGGCGGGGCGGCGGAGACGCGCCCGATCGCCGGCGTCACCTTTCTGGGTCGCGTCGTGGCGGGCGTTTCGCCGCGCGATCTCAAGCCGATGGCCGACGAGGCCAAGGCGCGGATCGGCTCGGGCGTGGTCGCTCTCGTCGCCGTCGCGGCGGACGGGAAAGGCTCGGTCGTCGTCGGCGTCACCGACGATCTGACCGGCCGCCACGATGCGGTCGATCTCGTCCGGACGGCCTCGGCGGCGCTGGGCGGCAAGGGCGGCGGCGGGCGGCCCGACATGGCCCAGGCCGGCGGCCCGGACGGTGCGAAGGCCGATGCCGCCATCGAAGCGGTCGCCGCGGCTCTGGAGGCGGTCGCCGAAGAGGCATGATCTCTCGAACGCCTTGTGCGGCCAGCGTACGGCCCGACTGAAAAAGGCGCCGTTCGCGGCGCCTTCTTGCGGTCTTGTCCTGTTGGCCTTGTCTTGTTGGCCTTGTCCTGCGCGACCGGCGTCCTCAGCCGGCCATGGCCTTTTGCAGGTTCTCGTCGATCTTGTCGAGGAAGCCGGTCGTCGTCAGCCATTTCTGGTCGGGACCGATCAGAAGGGCAAGATCCTTGGTCATATGGCCGCCCTCGACCGTGCCGACGCAGACCTCTTCGAGCGTGCGCGCGAACCGGCCCAGATCGTCGTTGCCGTCCAGCTTGGCACGGTGGGCGAGCCCGCGTGTCCAGGCAAAGATGGAGGCGATCGAGTTGGTCGAGGTTTCCTTGCCTGCCTGGTGCTGGCGGTAATGCCGCGTCACCGTGCCATGGGCGGCCTCGGCCTCGACCGTCTTGCCGTCCGGGGTCATCAGCACCGAGGTCATCAGGCCGAGCGAGCCGAAGCCCTGGGCCACCGTGTCGGACTGCACGTCGCCGTCATAGTTCTTGCACGCCCAGACATAGCCGCCCGACCATTTCAGGTTCGCGGCCACCATGTCGTCGATCAGCCGATGCTCGTACCAGATGCCCGCTTCCTTGAAGTCATCCTCGAACTCGGCCTCGTAAATCGCCTGGAAGACGTCCTTGAACCGGCCGTCATAGATTTTCAGGATCGTGTTCTTGGTCGAAAGATAGACCGGCACCTTGCGCTGGAGCCCGTAATTGAGCGAGGCGCGGGCGAAATCCTCGATCGACCTGTCGAGATTGTACATGCCCATGGCGATGCCGGCGTCGGGCGCGTTGAAAATCTCGTGCTCGATCTCGGTTCCGTCCTCGCCGACGAATTTCATGAACAGCTTGCCCTTGCCGGGAAAGCGGAAATCGGTGGCGCGGTACTGGTCGCCGAAGGCGTGGCGGCCGACAATGACGGGCTTGGTCCAGCCGGGCACGAGGCGCGGCACGTTCTTGGCGATGATCGGCTCGCGGAAGATCACGCCGCCCAGAATGTTGCGGATGGTGCCGTTTGGCGAGCGCCACATCTTCTTGAGGCCGAATTCCTCCACGCGCGCCTCGTCCGGGGTGATCGTCGCGCATTTGACGCCCACGCCATGCTCCTTGATGGCGTTGGCCGCATCCACCGTGATCTGATCGTCGGTCGCATCGCGCGATTCGATGCCGAGGTCGTAATATTCCAGGTCGATGTCCAGGTAGGGATGGATCAGCTTGTCCTTGATGAACTGCCAGATGATCCGCGTCATCTCGTCGCCGTCCAGCTCGACAACCGGATTTTCGACCTTGATTTTCGTCATGATTGACCTCGGGGAAGGGGTTGGGAGAAAGCGCCCGATCGGAAGGCGCGCCGCTGCTTTTTCGCGCCGCTATAGCAAAGGGCCCGGACCCGCGCAAACGCTTGCGGCGCCGTTGCGGGGTGCGTTTCCGGCGGGCCTTGGCGAAGCTGCGCGCGCGCGATAAGGCTTGCGCCCGACACCATGCTCAGGCGGATCCCATGGCCGGCACCAACACCACACAGGACCGAATCGAGGAAGGGCCCGCGGTCGTTCTCGTCGAACCGCAGCTTGGCGAGAACATCGGCATGGTGGCGCGCGCGATGGCCAATTTCGGCCTTGCCGATCTGCGCCTGGTCGCTCCCCGCGACGGCTGGCCGAACCAAAAGGCCGCCGCGACGGCAAGCGGGGCGGGCTATGTGCTCGACCGCGCGCGCGTTTTCGACACCCTCGCCGAGGCGCTGGCCGACCTCGGCTATGTGATCGCGACCACCGCGCGCCGGCGCGACGGGTTCAAGCGGGTGCTCGGCCCGGTCGAGGCGTGCGCCAACATGCGCGCGCGCGATCGGGCGGGGCAGGCCACCGGCATGCTGTTCGGCCGCGAGCGTTTCGGGCTTTACAATGAAGAGATCGGCCTTGCCGACGATATCGTCACCTTCCCGGTCAATCCGGCCTATGCGTCGCTGAACATCGCCCAGGCGGTGCTGCTGATGGCCTACGAGTTCCTGAAGACGCGCGGCGCCGAGGCCGAAACCCTGCCTTTTGCCGGCCCCGCCTTCGAGCCCGCGCCGCGGGCCGAACTGGTCGGCCTGTTCGACCAGATCGAGGCGGCGCTCGATACGCGCGGCTACTTCCGCCCGCCCGAGCGCAAGCCGGTCCAGGTCGACGGGCTGCGCGCGGTGCTCTCGCGGCCGGGCTTTTCGGTCGAGGAGATCCGGCTCCTGCGCGGCGTCGTCTCCTCGCTGGACCGGTTCTCGCCGGCCATGCCGCGCGGCGAGGGGGCGCCGGCGGACGGGCGTTCAGGCCGGCCCGCGGCGGCCGGCGCGCCGAAGGCCGCCGAAGGTGAATGAACCGGCCAACCCGACGGTGCTGTTCCTCGACAGCGGCATTGGCGGATTGTCGGTCGTCAAGGAGGCGCGGACCGTCCTGGCCGGGCTGCGCTACGTCTATGTCGCCGACGACGCCGCTTTCCCCTATGGTGCGTGGGACGAGGCGGCGCTCGCCGAGCGCATGACGGACCTGCTCGGCCGGCTGATCGCCGCCTACCGGCCCGGCCTGATCGTCATCGCCTGCAACACCGCCTCCACGCTCGCCATCGACCGTCTGCGCGCGGCCTTTCCCGATCAGCCCTTCGTCGGCACGGTCCCCGCGATCAAGCCCGCCGCGGAGCGCACGCGCTCGGGCCTGGTCTCCGTCCTTGCGACGCCGGGAACGGTGCGGCGGCAATATACGCGCGACCTGATCCGCCAGTATGCGGCGCGCTGCCATGTGAGGCTGGTGGGCAGCGAGGCCCTGGCCGGACTGGCCGAGACCTATATGCGCGCCGGCTTCGTCGACGAGGAGGCCGTTCGCGGCGAGATCGCGCCCTGCTTCGTCGGGGAAGGGGGGCGGCGGACCGACATCGTCGTCCTTGCCTGCACGCACTATCCGTTCCTCGTCAACCGCATGCGCAAGACCGCGCCGTGGCCGGTCGACTGGATCGACACGTCCGAGGCCATCGCCCGCCGCGCGCGGTCGCTCGCCGACACGATGCGATTTGCGCCGCGCGGCCATCACGGGCCGGCCGATATCGCGATTTTCACCTCGGGCGAGCCGCGGCCCGAAATGGCGCGCCTGGCCGCCGGCTTCGGCCTGGCCGCCGTCCCGCTCTCAGATCCCCCGCCGCTTTCGGCCCAAATGGTTTGACTTCGCGCACCGGCGGCGCTAATGGGGCCCATCCCGCTTTCGAGCGGGTTTTCCACGTGTCCCGTGGGCCGATCCGCAAAGCGTGCGTGGCCGGTCCTGTCAGTCGGCGAAAACGGCCGGCAGAGGAGGGCGCCTTTCCTTGGCCGGCTCGGCGAGAGCCGGTCGCAGCGTCTCGAAAGGAAATGCGATGAGCAAGCGCAGTTCGGTCAAGCACAAACTCGATCGCCGCATGGGCGAGAACATCTGGGGCCGCCCCAAGTCGCCGGTCAACAGCCGCGAATACGGGCCGGGCCACCACGGCCAGCGCCGCAAGGGCAAGCTGTCGGACTACGGCGTTCAGCTTCGCGCAAAGCAGAAGCTGAAGGGCTATTACGGCGATCTGTCCGAAAAGCAGTTCCGGAAAATCTACGAGGAAGCGGCGCGGCGCAAGGGCGACACGCCCGAGACGCTGATCGGCCTGCTGGAAAGCCGGCTCGACGCTCTGGTCTATCGCGCCAAGTTCGTGCCGACCATCTTCGCCGCGCGCCAGTTCGTCAATCACGGCCATGTCAAGGTCAATGGCGCCCGCGTCAACATCCCGTCCTACCGCTGCAAGATCGGCGACGTGATCGAGGTGCGCGAGAAGTCCAGGCAGATGGCCATGGTCCTGGAGGCCACCCAGCTCGCCGAACGCGACGTGCCCGACTATGTCGAAGCCGACCACAACAAGCTGACGGCCACCTTCGCGCGCGTGCCGGCGCTGGCGGACGTGCCTTATCCGGTCATGATGGAACCCAATCTCGTCGTCGAGTTCTATTCGCGATAAGCCGTTGTGCGATGAGGCCGAGGCGAGTGCGGGCGGGCGGGGCCGGCCCAATCCGCTGCGGCGCCATGGTTCGGTCTCGTAGCGGGACGCTCCGGGCGATCGAGCCCGAGTGTTTCTGACGGCCCGCGCGATGCGCGCGCGGTCCGGTTCTGGGGAGGAGAAGCGGCCCGGGGCGCGGGGCGCCGAACACCGATGTGTGACGCGGCACCGGATCACGTTCCGACATTTCATCCGATCTCGCCGACGGCCATGGGGCTGGCCGCCTGCGCGACCCTCTTCTGGGCGGTGTATCCGCAGCTAACCCAGCTCAATCTCGACACGTTCCTGGACATGCTGGAAAACCATGTCTGGGGCATTCGCTGGCAATGGGGCAATGCCAAACATCCGCCTTTGTTCGGCTGGATGACGGCGGCTTGGTTCGCCGTCTTTCCGCGCAGCGAGATCGGCTACCGGGTCTTCGCCGCGCTCAACATCGGCGCGACTTTGCTGATCATGCTGGCGATCGCGCGCCGCTTCCTGCCGCCGCCGGGCCAGGTCGCCGCGGTGATGATGGCGATCGTCATCCCGCCTCTTGGCTTTCAGGCGTTCACCTACAACGCCAACTCGGCCATGCTTCCCTTCTGGGCCGGCACGGTTCTGTTCTATTTGCGCGTCATGGAAGCAAGGCGCCCGCTCGACGGGCTGCTGCTGGGCGTCTGCGCCGCCGCCGCCATGCTCTCGAAATACTATGCGGCGGTCCTGCTGCTGGCCCTGATGTTCCATGCCGCATCGCACCGGCAGACGCGGGCGATCATCGCAACGCCGGTGACGGTTCTGGCCGCTGGTGCCTTCGCCCTCCTGATGGCGCCGCATCTCGTCTGGCTCGCGCGCAACGATTTCACGCCCATCGTGTTTGCCGCCAGCGGGCAGGGCGACGCCTCGCTTGCCGCCCAGGCCTATCGCCAGGTCGAGTTCCTGCTTGCCCAGCCGCTTTACGCGCTGCCCGGCATCGCCATGCTGGGCCTGCTGCGCCGGCCCGGGGACGGCGCGCCGCTGTTCGCATCCGGGCACGCCATGGCAATTCTCGGCACGGCGCGGGGCCGGGTTCTGCTCTGGGTCGGCCCCGCGGCCGTTCCGGTGACGATGATCCTGGCGCTGGCGATCCAGTCGCCGCTGACGAGCAACTGGTCGATCCCGGTCTTCTGCGTGGTCCCGGTCCTTCTGGCCCTGCTGTTGCCGGCCCCGATCGCCGCGCGCATGAGTGGCTGGGCGACCGGTCTTTCGGTCGGGTTCATGGCGCTCATGCTGGCGGTCTCGCCGATCATCGGCGCGCAGATTCTCGAACGGGCCCATATGAACGCGGCCGTTCCGCTCCGAGCCATCGCGGAGGCGGCCGGCACGCTCTGGTCGCAGGAGACGGACCATGACCTCGCCTTCGTGGCGGGGCAGGCCGATCCGGCCTATGCGGCGAGTTTCTACCTGGAT
>NZ_CFIFWG010000082.1:0-13116 GCF_984466335.1 Roseitalea sp.
GCCCGGTGGTCGTCGACGTTCCCAAGGACGTGCAGTTCGCCACCGGCATTTACCGGGGGCCGGAAATCGCCCATGAGCGCATCAGCTACCAGCCGCGGCTGGAGCCGGACGCGGGCGCGATCCGCCGCGCCGTGGCGCTGATGGCGAGCGCGAGAAAGCCGATCCTCTATTCGGGCGGCGGCGTGATCAATTCGGGCGACCGGGCGAGCGAATTGCTGCGCGAACTGGTCGCGGCCACGGGCTTTCCGATCACCTCGACCCTGATGGGTCTTGGCGCCTATCCGGCTTCCGGCGAGAACTGGATCGGCATGCTGGGCATGCACGGCACCTATGAAGCCAACATGGCGATGCACGACTGCGATCTGATGATCAACATCGGCGCGCGCTTCGACGACCGGATCACCGGGCGCATCGACGCCTTCTCGCCCGGCTCGCGCAAGATCCACATCGATGTCGATCCATCCTCGATCAACAAGGTGGTCCATACCGAAGTCGGAATCGTCGCCGACGTGGCGCATGCGCTCGAAGCGCTGCTCGAAGCATGGCAGGCGGCCGGACACGGACCCGACAAGGGCCGGCATGCCCGCTGGTGGGAGCAGATCTCCAAGTGGAAGGCCCGCAACTCGCTCGCCTACACCCGTTCGGACGATGTCATCATGCCGCAATATGCGATCCAGCGGCTTTACGAGGCGTCCAAGGTGTCCGGCAAGGACACGTTCATCACCACCGAAGTCGGTCAGCACCAGATGTGGGCGGCGCAATATTTCGGCTTCGAGCGGCCCAATCGCTGGATGACCTCGGGCGGGCTGGGCACGATGGGCTACGGCCTGCCGGCGGCGCTGGGCGTGCAGATCGCCCATCCGGACGCGCTGGTCATCGACATTGCGGGCGACGCCTCGATCCAGATGAACATCCAGGAGATGTCGACGGCGATCCAGTACAGGACGCCGATCAAGATCTTCATCCTGAACAACCAGTATATGGGCATGGTGCGGCAGTGGCAGCAATTGCTGCACGGCAACCGGCGCTCGCATTCCTACACCGAGGCGATGCCGGATTTCGTCAAGCTGGCCGAGGCTTATGGCGCGCACGGCATCCGCTGCGACAAGCCGCACGAGCTTGACGATGCCATCGCCGAGATGATCGCCGTCGACAAGCCGGTGATCTTCGATTGCCGCGTGTCCGCGCTGACCAACTGCTTCCCGATGATCCCCTCGGGCAAGGCGCACAATGAGATGCTCCTGCCGGACGAGGCGACCGACGAGGCGGTGGCCAACGCCATCGGCGCGGAGGGCAAGGCCCTTGTCTGACCGCAAAGCCGGTCCGTCGCGATGAGCAAGGCGGTCCCCGGCGCGGTCGACTATGGCCTTCTGGGCGCGCTGTCGCTGATCTGGGGCAGCGCCTTCCTTCTGTCCAAGATCGCGGTGGCCGATTTTCCGCCCGTGACCCTGACGGCGGTCCGGCAGGTGATCGCGCTGGCCGCGTTCGCGGCCGTTGCGACGGTCTTCCGCACCCGATGGTTTCGGCCGACACGGCGCGAGCATGTGCTGATCATGATCGCCGCGGTCACCGGAATCGTGATTCCCTTCACGCTGATCAATTGGGGCGTTGCGGTCGTCGACAGCGGCCTCGCCGCCATCCTGATGGGCTTCATGCCGTTGGGCGTGCTCGTCCTGGCGCATCTTTACACGCACGACGAGAAGCTGACATGGCCGAAACTGGCCGGCGTCGTGATCGGGCTCCTGGGTCTGGTGGTGCTGTTCTGGCCGTCCGTCGTTGCCGGGTTCGGCCAGGATGTGTGGCGGCAACTGGCACTGCTGGGCGCAGCGCTCAGCTATGCGGTCAACGCGCTGGCGGTCAAGCAGCTCGTCCACCGGCCGCCCGTGGCCTTCTTCGTCTATTCGACGCTCTGGTCGGTCCTTCTGTCGGGCGCGCTGGCCTTGGCGCTCGAAAGCCCGCCTGCGGCCACGCCCGGCAGCGGAGCGCTGGCCGCCCTTGCGGCGCTGGGCATCGTGCCGACGGCGATCGGCGCGTTCCTGATGTTTTCGATCATCGTGCGGCAGGGCGCGGGCTTTTTCGGCCAGATCAATCTTCTCGTGCCCGTCGCCGGCGTTCTGATCGGCGCGGTCTTCGCCGGCGAACGGCCGGGCTGGAACGCGATGGCCGCTCTTGCCATCATCGTCTCGGGCGTCATCGTCGCGCGGCTCGATCCCGCCGGCCGATCCGACCCCGTCAAGGAAAGGGCCAACCCATGAACGACCCCAAAGCCGAGCCCGCCTCGGCCTATTTCATCACAAGGGATACGAGCGCGCCCGAAAGCCACACGCTGGCCGTGCTCGTCGACAACGAGCCGGGCGTGCTCGCGCGCGTCATCGGCCTGTTCTCAAGCCGTGGATACAATATCGAGAGCCTTACGGTTTCGGAGACCGAGCATGAAAAGCACCGCTCGCGCATCACCATCGTCACGCGCGGAACGCCCCAGGTGATGGGGCAGATCCGCACCCAACTCGAACGCATGGTGCCGGTGCACCGGGTCGACGATCTGACGGTGATCGCCCGCCAGGAGGGTTACGAAAAGCCGCTCGAACGGGAGCTGGCGCTGGTCAAGGTGCGCGGGGACGGCGAGAACCGGCTGGAAGCGCTCAGGCTGGCCGATGCGTTCAAGGCCAACGTCATCGACGCCAATCTCGACCATTTCGTGTTCGAGCTGACCGGCCGGACCAACAAGATCGAGCAGTTCATCGCGATCATGGCGCCGCTGGGGCTGGTGGAAGTGTGCCGCACGGGCGTGGCCGCCATGCGCCGGGGGCGAGATGCGATGTGAGGCCGTTGCGCGCGCACGGTTCCTGGCGCATGTCGGCATGTCCGAAACGACATGATGGTGACCGGGACCGGGATTTCGCCATGGGCGGCGGCTCGCCGAGCCGGCTGCCCCGCTCTTTCGGCGCCCGGCGACGCGTGCCGCCGAACTTGCTTGTTGAACTGACCGGCGTGACCGCCTACGCATTTGGCCGCACCGTACCAAGGAGCCATCATGACCGGAACCGGCCTTGCCTGGTGGAAGACGGCCACCGGATACCAGATCTATCCGCGCAGCTTCTGCGACAGCAATGGTGACGGGATCGGCGACATTGCCGGCATCGTCTCCAAGCTCGATCACCTGCGCGATCTGGGGATCGGTTTCATCTGGCTGTCGCCTGTCTATCGTTCGCCCATGGCCGACAATGGCTATGACATCGCCGATTACCGGGACATCGCGCCCGAGTTCGGGACGCTCGACGATTTCGACCGGCTTGTCGGCGAGGCTCGGGCGCGGGGCATCGGGATCGTCATGGATCTGGTGGTCAACCACACCTCGTCCGAGCATGACTGGTTCAGGCGCGCTTGCGCCTCGCGCGGGGCGGCCGAGCATGACTATTACATTTGGCGCGCGCCGGGGCCCGACGGCGGCCCGCCCTCGGCGCTGCGGGCGGTCTTCGGCGGCCCGGCCTGGCACTGGGTCGAAGAGGTCGGCCAATATTATCTGGGCTATTTCAGCGCCCGGCAGCCCGATCTGAACTGGCGGAACCCGGCGTTGCGCGCCGAAATCCACGCCATGATGAACTGGTGGCTGGATCGGGGCATCGCCGGTTTCCGCATGGACGTCATCTCCCTGATCGGCAAGGATGTCGATGTCGGCCTGTTCGAGGAGGGTCCGCACCTGCACGGCTTTCTTCAGGAGATGAACCGGAAGACCCTGGCCGGGCGCGATGTCCTCACGGTCGGGGAAAGCTGGTCGGTGAGCCCGCAAACCGCGCCGCTCTATTGCGGCCGAGACCGCGGCGAACTGGACATGGTGTTCCAGTTCAATCACGTCACGCAGGGCTGGGACGAGGAATTCGGCAAGTTCAAGCCCAAGCCCTTCGACCTGCCCCGTTTCAAGAGCGTTCTGATCGACTGGCAGGAAGCACTGGCCGAGGACGGGTGGAATGCGCTGTTCCTGTCCAACCACGATCTGCCGCGCCAGGTGTCGGTCTATGCGGACGACGGCGTCTGGCGCGTGCGTTCGGCAAAGATGCTGGCCATCGCCATGCATCTGATGAAGGGTACGCCGTTCATCTATCAGGGCGAGGAGATCGGCATGACCAATGTCGCCTTCGAACGCCTCGATCAGTTTCGCGATGTCGAAACGCTCGGCCATTACGAGGAACTGACCGCGCGGGGCATGTCCATGGACGCCTTTCTGGCGGGCGCCAATGCGGGCGGCCGCGACAATGCCCGCGTGCCGATGCAGTGGACCGACGGGCCGGCGGCCGGCTTTACGACCGGCACGCCCTGGATCGAGGTCAACCCCAACCATGAAACCGTCAATGTGGCCGCCGATCGCGCCGACCCCGAGGGCGTGTTCGCCACCTACCGAAAGCTCATCGCGCTGCGCCGTGAACTGCCGGTGATCGTCCAGGGCCGGTTCGTTCCGTTCGTCCGGGAGCATCCGCACGTTTTTGCCTATGTGCGCGCCACGGACGACGACCGGATTGTCGTCATCGCCAATTTCAGCGCCGGGACGGTGACGTTCGATGCGCCCGACGCGCTGGTCGGCGAGGGCGCTTGCCTGGTCTGGAACGTTGTGCCGCGCCAGGCGATCGGGCCGGTCGTGAAGCTTGCGCCCTACGAGGCGTTCGCGCTGCGACCGGCGGCCTGAAACGCGCGCAAGGGGAAGCCCTGGTCGTTGGCCCGCTCCATGTGGTCCCGCCGGCCCGAATCCCTTAAACCGGTGGCATGCAGCTTGCCCCGCAACAAGATGACGCGCTCAAGGCGGTCGCCGACTGGCTGAAGCGCGGCGACAGCCCGCTCTTCCGCCTGTTCGGCTATGCCGGCACGGGCAAGACGACGCTGGCGCGGTACTTCGCCGAAGGGGTCGACGGCACCGTCCAGTTCGCCGCCTTCACCGGCAAGGCCGCGCAGGTGATGCGGGCCAAGGGCGCGGCCAACGCCAAGACCATCCATTCGCTGATCTACCGGCCGCGCGGCGAGGAATCCGTCACCGACGAGGTGACCGGCAAGACCGGCATGGCGCCGACATTCGCGCTCAACCGGCAGTCGGACATCGCAAGGGCCAAGCTGGTGATCGTCGATGAATGCTCGATGGTCGGCGAGGAACTGGGCCGCGACCTTTTGAGCTTCGGCACGCCGGTGCTGGTTCTGGGCGATCCGGGCCAGTTGCCGCCCATTTCCGGCGGCGGCTTCTTCACCGACGCCGCGCCCGATTTCCTTCTGACGGAAATCCACCGGCAGGCCGCCGAAAACCCCATCGTGCGCATGGCGATGGATGTGCGCGAGGGGCGCGCGCTGACCCATGGCGATCACGGCACGGCGCGGATCATCGGCAAGGCCGACCTCGATACGGCGACGGTGACCGGGGCCGACCAGGTGCTGGTCGGCATCAACCGCACGCGGCGGCGCTACAATCAGCGCCTGCGGCAACTGGCCGGCTTCGAGGCGCGCTACCCGCAGGCGGGCGACAAGCTGGTGTGCCTTCGGAACGATCCGGCCAAGGGCCTGCTCAACGGCTCGTTGTGGAAGGTGATGACCGCTTCCGCGCCCGCCTCCAAGCCTGGCGTCAACCTGCTGGTTTCGCCCGACGACGGCGATACGGACCGGGGCGTCGCCAAGATCAGGCTGCTCAAGGCGGCCTTCGACAATCCCGACGAGGAGGTGCCCTGGCAGCTCAAGCGCCGGCACGACGATTTCGACTATGGCTACGCGCTGACCGTGCACAAGGCGCAAGGCTCGCAATGGGACGATGTCGTCCTGTTCGACGAAAGCTTCGCCTTCCGCGACATGCGCGAGCGCTGGCTCTATACGGCGATCACGCGCGCGGCGGAGACGCTGACCATCGTCAGGTGATCTCGAACAGCACCGCCGTGGCGTCGTCGGATCGTTTCATGCGCGGATAGCGCAGGCCGCCAGGGTCTTCCTCATGCTCGATGGCGCGCAATTGCCCGCCGAGCGCGGCGAGCCCCTCGGTTCGGGCCGCTTCAACCAGACCACCTGCCGTATAGCGCTGGTAGAGGTCGACAAGCGCGGCAAAGCCGTCGGTGCAGACCAGCCCATGGGCCGGGCCGCCATCGTGAATGACGGCGTGGTCGAGATGCGCGGCCGCTTCAGGCGCGGTGCCGAGCGTCCAGAGCGGGCCGCCGGCGGTGTTGAAGCGCGAACGGATCGTGCGCTGGCGTTCGCGCTCGGCGCCGCCGTCCGACAGCGAGGCGCCCGGTTTCAGCCTGCCCGTCAGCCGGATCGCGGCGCGCGCGCCGGCCATTTCGCTTTCATGATTGTCCGGCATCGGTGAGTGGCGCATCGGTTCCACGCCCGGTCCGGTCATGAACAAAACGCAATCGCCAAGCCCGTAGGCGACCAGCCGGCCCTGTTCGATGCGGGCGAGGAGAAAGCTGGCGACCGGCAGGTTCCATCGCTCGATGCCGCCCATGGCCGTAGCGCCGGCAACCATCTTCGCCGCAGCCCGATTGATTGCGCGGACGGTCTCGTGAACGGTGTCGTGCGGGTCAGCGTCCCCGAAGCGCCGGCGCGCCAGTTCGGCAAGCCATGCGGCATCGGACCCTTCCTCGCTGTCCAGACTGGCCTCGCCCAGACCGGTTGCGCCGTCGATGACGAAGACGCGCGTTCCGGTCCAGCCGCACCGGTCCTCGTTGGGCTTTTGGACGTGACCGGGCAGGCTGAGGGAATCGAGGATTGCGAGCGAAGCCATGAGCGCTCAATGGCGCGCCAAAGATGACGGGCTTATGACGGGGCGGCGAGCAGGGGCGCCGCGTTCAGCCAGGCCCAGGCCGCCTCTTCCTCCTCGCGGGCGAAGGCCCTGACCTCCATGGGAATGAACGCGCCCAGCAAGGCGGCCGTCCTTCGCATATAGTCCGGCCCGCCCACCACGGCATAGCGGCCCACATGGGACAGGCTTGCGGCCTTGGCGCTCCAGGTGCCGGTGTCGAACAGGATCGCCGGATCGAAACCGTCGAACTTTTCGACGATCACCATCAGGTCGATCTTGTCGTGCCGCCCGTAGGTGTCGGTCAGAAAGCCCATGACCGCCTTGGCGTCGGCGGCGCGCACCCGGTCGGCGATCTTGAAGGCGAGCATGTCGGCGCGGTCGGTGGGCACGCGGACGATGGCCGGCTTGCGCGCGGGCGGCGGCATGTCCATGCCGTTGGCGAAGGCCCGCGCGCGCTGGCGTTCTTCGGGTTCGAAGCGGCGAATGTCCAGCGAGCGGAAAATTCTGCCTTCCAGCCAGATCAGCGTCTCGATCCAGTCATGGCCGGTGATGACCGCGATCCGCTCATAGTGATCGAGGTCGCCGACTTGGGCCAGGCCGTAGCGCAGGTCCGCGATCAGCGCTTCGGCGGTGATCCCTGCAAAGCCGGTCAGGTCGACCAGCAGGCTGACGCGGCCATGCGCCTCGCGCACGGCTTCCAGTTCCGTGATCGCATGTTCGATGTCGGCCTTGTCCAGCTTGCCGGTCACGTCCAGCGAAAGGACGCCGGGCGCCAGGGTTTCGATTGTGATCATCGCGCACTCCCGCAGGGCCGCCGGGCCATTGTCCGGAAAACTGATATGGCTGGTCGCCATCATCATTGCGCTATATCAAGCGACCGGAATCTTTGATCGGAGGCTTCCTTGCCCATTCGTCTGTCCGTCAACCTCAACGCCGTCGCGCTGCTTCGCAACCGGCGCGACCTGCCATGGCCTTCGGTGACGCATCTGGGGCGGGTCGCGCTCGAAGCGGGCGCGCACGGCCTTACGGTGCATCCAAGGCCCGACGAGCGGCACATCCGCTTTGCCGATCTGCCCGGAATCAGGGCGTTGATCGACGATTCCTTTCCCGATGCCGAATACAATGTCGAAGGCTATCCGAGCGCGGACTTTCTGACACTGGTCGAGGCGAACGAACCCGACCAGGTGACGCTGGTGCCCGACGATCCCAGCCAGGCGACCTCGGACCATGGCTGGGATTTCGCCGGCCAGGGCAACTTCCTGCGCGATTGCGTGCAAAGGCTGAAGGGCGGCGGGATGCGCGTGTCGCTGTTCTGCGATCCCGATGCGGGCGAGGCCGGCATTGCGGCGGCCAAGGCCACCGGAACCGACCGGGTCGAACTCTATACCGGGCCCTATGGCGCGTGCCATGACAATGCGGCCGAGGCCGCGCGCCAGGTCGAACAGTTGGGTGCGACGGCCGATGCGGCGCGGGCGGCAGGGCTTGGCGTCAATGCCGGCCATGATCTCACCGTCGCCAACCTGCCGGCGCTCGTCGCCCGCGTGCCCGATCTGGCCGAGGTGTCGATCGGCCACGGGCTGACCGCCGAGGCGCTGGAATTCGGCATGGCCGGCGCGGTGGGGCGGTTTGTGGAGGCGTTGGCGTAGGCTCTCGCCATTGCTGGATTGGGACGACCGGCATGACCGACACAAGCGCTGTCATCCGCAAAGCGCTCGCCCGCGACGCGACGCCGATCGCCAAGGTGCATGTGCAGTGCTGGCGCGAAACCTATGCCGGGATCGTACCGCAGGAAACGCTGGACGCGATGTCGGTCGACGCGCGCAGCGAGCGGTGGGCGAGGATCCTCAAGGCCGGCCCCGACGATTAGGCGGGCTTGCGCCGGCATCATGGCGCGACTGAAATGAGGGCGCCCCGGATCGCCTCCGGGGCTGCGTGTCGGCGTCGCGCGCTGTCCGGGAGGCCGGCTTCAGGTGGCGCCCATGCCGCCATCGATCGTATATTGTGCGCCGGTTACGAAGGCTGACTCGTCACTGGCCAGAAACAGCACGACATTGGCGACATCGGCCGATTCGCCATAGCGGCCAAGCGGGATGGTCGCCTCAAGGCCAGCCATGACCTCCGCGCCATGACCCGGATTGAACCCTTCCTCCAAGGACCGCATCATCCGCGTGTTGATGGGGCAGGGGTGGACCGAGTTGACACGGATGCCCATGGGGGCCGCCTCGACGGCCGTGGCCCGCGTCAACCCGACGACCGCGTGCTTTGACGTGATGTAGGGTGAGACGTTGGGGCTGCCTTTCAAGCCCGCGATCGACGACATGTTGATGATGCTGCCGTGGCCCTGTTTGGCCATCGCCGCGATGACGTGCTTGAGCCCGAGAAAAACGCCGCGGACATTGACGGCCATCACGCGATCGAAATCCTCGATTGCCTGCTCGGTGATGGGCGCGACGCGTCCTTCGATGCCCGCATTGTTGAAGAACACGTCAATGGCGCCATAGGTGTCAAGGGCCGCCTGGACGTATTTCCGGGCACCCTCAACGATGCTCACATCGGCCGCCACGGTCAGAAGCCGGTCGCCGCCGTCAAGCGTTTCGGCCGCCTGCGCCAGGGCCTCGTCGTTGAGGTCGACGGCGACCACCTTGGCGCCCTCGGCCAGGAAAAGGCGCGCGGTTTCCAGCCCGATCCCGTTGGCGGCGCCGGTGATGACGGCCACCTTGTCTTGCAGTCTTTGCATTGTTGCCTCCAATTGAACGACCACGGACGCGTGACGCAACCCGGACATAGGCAGCCAAGGTTGCCATTCCAATGATCGAACCAGCGCCGATCGGGCATATTCGGGGCCGGCAAGGGCAATGCGACGCCGCTGCGGGGAACCGCCCAGCAAACCGTTCCGCGACGGTTGGCAAGGCGGGCGGACTTCAAGGCGGAGCAGGAGCGTCCAAAGGTGTCCGCTTGACATCGTACCGAACGGTACGGTACACATGGTTCGGGAGGCAGCATGGACCGCTATCACGCCATGGACGATAAGGATGCGCCGGGGCAGGGCGCCGGTTTCGACGATGATTTCACGCCGCGCCAGGCCGAGGTGCTCGAAGCCGCGCTCGGGCTTCTGGTCGAGGGCGGCGAGCGGGCGATCACCACCGCTGGGCTTGCGCGCGCGGCCAACTGCTCCAAGGAAAGCCTCTACAAATGGTTCGGCGACCGCGACGGCGTGCTGGCGGCGATGATCGCCTATCAGGCGTCCAAGGTCGGCGTTGCCGTCGGCGGACCCGCGGCCGGGCGCGATGCCAGCGATTTCCGTGTCGATTTGCAGTCGTTCGGCGTCGCCCTTCTGACCGTTCTGTCCGGGCCGGCCTCGCTGGCCCTCAATCGGCTGGCCATCGGCCAGGCGAGCCGCGAGGGCTCGCGGCTGGGCGACCTGCTCGTCGCGCGCGGCCGGCGCGCGGTGTCGGCGAGGGCCCAGGCGCTCATCGAGGCGGGCCGCCGCGCCGGCCATCTGCGCTTCACCGACACGCAGGAGGCGTTCGAGACGCTTTACGGGCTGATCGTATGTGACATGCATGTGCGCCTGATGCTTGGCGAGCGTGTGCCGGCCACCAATTCGGACCGCGCGATGGCGACCCATGTCGAAGGCGCCATCGACCGGTTCTTGTGCCTTTACGGGGCCGACCGGCCCTTCTGACCAACCCATCAAACGGAGATATTCATGCGAGTTTACTATGACCGCGACGCGGACCTGAACCTGATCAAGGGCAAGCGCGTTCTGATCATCGGCTACGGATCGCAGGGCCGCGCCCATGCGATGAACCTGAAGGATTCGGGCGCCGAGCATGTGCGGATCGCGCTGCGCGAGGGCTCGACCACCGCGCTCAAGGCCGAGGCCGACGGCTTTGCCGTGACGAGCGTCGCCGAGGGCGCGGCCTGGGCCGACCTGATGATGATGGCGACGCCCGACGAACTCCAGGCCGACATCTATCGCGACCATATCGCGCCTCACATCCGGGACGGCGCGGCGATCGCGTTCGCGCACGGGCTCAATGTCCATTTCGGCCTGATCGAGCCGAAGTCGACCGTCGATGTCCTGATGGTCGCGCCCAAGGGGCCGGGCCACACGGTGCGCGGCGAATATCTCAAGGGCGGCGGCGTGCCCTGCCTGATCGCCGTCCATCAGGACGCCTCGGGCAATGCGCACGACATGGCGCTCTCTTACGCATGCGGCGTCGGCGGGGGGCGCTCGGGTGTCATCGAGACCAATTTCAAGGAGGAGTGCGAGACCGATCTGTTCGGCGAGCAGGTGGTGCTGTGCGGCGGCCTGGTCGAACTGATCCGAGCCGGCTTCGAGACGCTGGTCGAGGCCGGTTACGCGCCAGAGATGGCCTATTTCGAGTGCCTTCACGAGGTCAAGCTGATCGTCGACCTGATCTATGAGGGCGGCATCGCCAACATGAACTATTCGATCTCCAACACCGCCGAATGGGGCGAATATGTCTCCGGCCCGCGCATCATCACCGACGAGACCAAGGCGGAGATGAAGCGCGTCCTCACCGACATCCAGACCGGCAAGTTCACCTCCGAATGGATGCAGGAATACAGATCCGGCGCGGCGCGCTTCAAGGGCATCCGCCGGGTCAACGACGCGCACGGGATCGAGGATGTGGGCGAAAGGCTGCGCGCGATGATGCCTTGGATCAAGTCCAACGCGCTGGTGGACAAGGCGAAGAACTGACCCTTCGAGGCCCGCAAACATCCCTCATCCTGAGGCGCCCGCGAAGCGGGCCTTTAAGGGCGAGGGATGTTTGCTCTAAGGCTGAAGCGGTGAGGAGCGAATAAGGTGGTGTTGGCGCGCGTTCCGGCGGGCCATCCACCATTCGCTGTCACTGCGCGGGCGCCATGGTCGCGGGGGCAGGGCGAACGACGCCGATCAGCTTGTTCGAAAGCTGGAAGAAAGCGGCGATCGTCAGGACCTGCAACGCAACCAGCGGCGCATAGGCCAGATACCAGGCGACCGAGAACTGCTCCATCACGCCCAAGCCGACGAGGCCGGGGTTGATGACGAAGTTGGCGAACACGAAGAGCGCGACGCCAGGACAGATCAGCGCGAACGAGCCGGGCGACTTGGCGGGACCCGTGACATAGGTCTCGAAGTAGCGGGTGCGCCGCATCACCGCATAGCCGAGGATGCCGAACAGAAGCTGGATCATGAACAGCGTGATCAGGAAGGCGAATTTTTCACCGGCCAGCCACTCGACGCCGAAATTATGGTCGAGCGCCATGCTGAGCCGGTACATCGCAATGCCGACGACCGTCAGGAACGGGATGGTGACCCAGAGCGTGGGCACGGTCTCGGGATTGGCGGTATTCTCCAGCATGGAACGGAACCCCATGACCAGGAACATGGCGCCGAAGATGATCGCCGCTGCGACAAAGAACACCGCGCCCGCAAAGCCGATCACCGACACGACCGGTGCGTGGCTCATCGCGGCCGAGGCGGAAAAGCCGACGCCGATCATGGCGAAGGCGAAGACCGACAGCATCTGGCTGAGCGAATTGTTCTTGGCGCAGTCAAACCCGCCCTCGACGATCATGTGCGTCATGAAGCCGGTGAACAGGCGCAGCGCGTAGACGCCGATGGCGGCGAAGCCGGCGAGCGCGAACGGAAACAGCCATTCGGCGCGTTCCCACAGGCCCGGCACGAAGACCGCGCCGACGATGAAGCCGACATTGATCGCCATGGCATAGGTGAGCGGGGCCGCCATGATCGACGAGCCGGCATTGGTGCGCGCCATGGTGATCGCCGCCTCGGTCGGCTGCCAGGCGCGCAGGCGCACGATGTTCCAGATCAGGAGCCCGACATGCAGCGCCGCGAAGATGGCGATGCCGGCGAGGCTCGTCGCGATCAGCGCCCGCATGGCGAGCGAGCCGTCCGCGAACGCCACATAAAGCGTCGAGAAAGAGGGGATGGGCTGGCCCGCATGGGGCGTCATCCACATCAGATACATGAAGAAGGTGACGGCCAGGCCGCCGGCGCCGAGTGCGGCGAGGAAATAGAGCGGCTGCCATGCCGGCGCGGCCGGTGCGGAGGGGTTGGACATGGGAATCTCCATCTTTGTATGCGTGATATTTTATATTTAAACTCTCTTATATAATTGATTTGAGTCAAGAGGTGCGCATCTGGCCGCACGCGCCGCCGCCGACATGCTAGAGCGGTTTGTCTTTGGCTGGCATCGTCTGAGCGCCGGGATTTTGTGATCTGGCAAGGCGCGCGCAACGCCGCCCAGAGCGCAAAAGACCAAGGGCGGGCGATGTGCGGCTATCATGTGATTTCAATGTGTTGCCGGCCTCCGGCTTGG